>CAZNKA010000068.1:0-7244 GCA_964573495.1 uncultured Acidiphilium sp.
TAACTACCTCCTTTTAATCCAATATATTGCTCAATGCCGATGTAACTTTTTCTTGTGTGTCGGGCAAGAAGTGGCTGTAAACTTCAAGAGTAATGGTTGAGTCACTATGTCCGAGATATTTGCTTACTGTCTGAATGGGTACGTTTTGAGATAAGAGAATACTACAATAGCTAAGGCTTCCTTGCGTAAAGGAAGCTGGCGCAAACGCGCCTGAAGGATTGATAATTTAAAAATCGCGCAAGCAAGCTGGCTATGGCTTCTCCTCTTGCAGAAATCGAAAAAATAAAACCCCGAAAGTGCCGATAATCGACCTATAGCGGGGCTTTTATATTTAATATTATTAAAATCACATAAAGAAATAAGGCTAGATCAGAAGCGACAGCAGCGGAATGGTTGCTATACAGCAAAGGGTACTTAATAGCACGCATGCGGCGCAAAGTTCCGTTTCGCTTTCATGCATTTCGGCAAGACCTACGATAACCGAAGCGCAAGGCGCGCCCGAAAGCAGCAGCACCGAGATTTTAAACGCGTTATCCAGAGGCAAAAAGTAAACCGCGGCGTAGCAAAACAGCGGGAAAACGAGTAGTTTTAAAAGCGCGGCAAAATAGGCTTGCTTGTTTTTAAGCAACTCGTTAAAATTGACGGTAGCCAAACGCGCACCCAAAATAACCATGCAAAGCCCGGTAGACGCCGAACCGAAAATGCTTATAGCATTACTGACAGCCGACGGCAAAACCGCGCTTATACGCGTTAAATATAAAATAAACCCCGCAAAAAAAGCAAGCGTAGACGGATTTAACACCGCGGCGCGAAGCGATATATGCCGTTTTTCGCCGGTCAAACAAAACGCGCCCATCGTAAAAACTATAATGTTCATCGAAAACACGTAAACGACCGAATAGCACGCTACTTCGGGATTATTCGGCAACACCGCCCTGATAAGCGGCAATCCGAAAAAACCCACGTTGCCTAGTGCCCCAGCAACGGAAACCACTCTGTTTTTTGCCTGAGTTTTATCGGGAATAACTAAAAAAACTACGGCAACGAACGCCGTTTGCAAAACAAGCGTTACAAGTAAAAACCACCCCGCTTTTATCAAAAGCTCGACAGATAATTCAAGCGAAAAAAACGAAGATATTATCAAGCACGGCGAGCAAACATATATAAGCACCGCCGAAAGCCCCGATAAATGCTCCGATTTAAGCTTGTTTAGTTTTTTAAGCAAAAACCCGGGTATTATAAAAGCAAGAGTTATAGCAACCTGAACGAAAGCGGTTAAAAACATATTTTTTAGCCCTAAAACCTATTTTAATAGCAAAAATTAAATAAAAAGCGCAAAAAGAAAAAAGGCTTACCAGTCTTCCTTTCCCTTTGTGTGATCTTTAACGTCGTCGTAATAATCGAAATATTTTCGCTTAAAATCGGCGGCGGTTTTTTTAGAAGAGCAAACTTTGCGCGAAGCGCTTTTATTCGCCGCGCCTTTTTTTGCCGATTCTTCGTTTTTATCGTCGACTAAAACGTTGCCGTTTTTGTTATTACAATCCATTTTTACCTCGCAGTGCGTATAAAAGCAAAGCTTAAAACGCCGAAATTAAACATTAAAACGTAGCAAAATTAAAATTTTGCCGCAACTGTCGTTGCTGTGCGCCTCGCCTGCGGCAATTCGCCGTTTTCGTTGCAATATTGCGCTCGAAAACCCTTGCAAGCAAGTTTTCTCGCTTATATTTTAGAGTAAAACAATAAGGCGAATTGCAAAGCAATCCGCCTATCGGACCTTTTCTGAGCCGGATTAGTCGTTGTTTTCGGCTTTTTGTTCTACTACGAGCTTACCGTCGTAGTATCCGCACTTAGCGCAAACCCTATGAGCTTGCTTGCGTTCGTGACATTGGGGGCATTCAACCAAAGTAGGCATTGCCGCCTTATAGTTGCTTGCAAATCTCTTATTTCCTCTTTGCTTGGAAATTTTACGCTTAGGAACTGCCATCTCTATGCACCTCTCTTTGGAATTATTTTTAACCTAACCCGCGGCTAACGTTCGCAATGCCCGCAATCGCATAAATTACGGTTCGCGCCGCACACGGGGCACAAGCCCTTACAATCGGGCTTACAATAAATAGTGGCGGGGGAGCTTAAAATAAGTTGCTCGTTTACGGCTTCGGTCAAATCGACCTTGCCGCTCGCATAACGATACTCGCCTTCTTCTTTGTTAGGCGTAAGCGAAAACTTTGCGCTGAACGAATGCTCGACTTCGCAAAAAGCTTGCTCTAAGCAACGCGAACACTCGCCGCGAACGGCGTAGTTTAGCGTTACGTATGCAAAAACGTCTCTGCCGGAAAGCGAAATTTCCGCGTTTACGCGAACGTCGCCTTCGTAGCAAGCGTTAGGCAAACTTAGCGTTTTTTCGCTCGCCTTATATAAAAACGAGAACTCGCTTTCGAGCTTCCCTTCGCTTTTAAGCTTAATTACGTCGATTATCATATCGTTGCCACTCATAACGTGCGTCGACTATTATACAGCATTTTAACGAGCTTGTCAAATACTTTTAACGCACTTTGCACTTAATTAACGGTTATTTTGCCACCACAAAACCTAAACGGCGGTCGTTTTGCCACCGTTTTAGCAAATTTCGGCGATTTTTAATAAATTTAAACAAATCGAATTATTTATTCGAAGCCAAGCGAGCGGTATCGCGCGCGATGACGAGTTCTTCGTTGGTGGGAATAACCAAAATTTTAACGCGCGAATTATCCGCCGAAATTTCGCAAATTCCGTCGCCGACGGAAGCGTTCTTTTCGTCGTCGAGATAAACGCCCATATAGCCTAAATCTTCGACCACGCCTTTACGGATACGCGGGTCGTGCTCGCCTATGCCGCCCGCAAACACGATGCAATCGACTCCGCCCATAGCCGCGGCATACGCGCCGACGTATTTTTTGCACGAATATTTGAATATATCGAGTGCAAGAGCCGCCCTATGATTGCCTTCGCGCGCGGCTGCGGTGAGATCGCGGAAGTCGCTACCGACGCCGCTTACGCCCAAAACGCCCGATTTTTTATTGCAGATTTTTAAAAGTTCTTCGAGCCCGACGTTAAGCTTCGTGCCGAGATATTCTAAAATAGCGGGATCCAAATCGCCGGTGCGCGTGCCCATCGGAACGCCGCCGAGCGGGGTAAAGCTCATTGAAGTATCGCAGCATTTGCCGTTTTTGACCGCCGCGATAGACGAACCGTTGCCCAAGTGGCAAGTTATTACCTTAAAATCGGAAAGATCGGCGTTTAAATATTTTGCGGCCTCTTCCGAAATAAAGCGGTGGCTCGTTCCGTGCGCGCCGTAACGGCGAACCTTATAATCGGTGTAATATTCGTAAGGCAAGCCGAAAATATAAGCTTTTTCGGGCATGGTCGAATGGAAAGCAGTGTCGAACGCGGCAACTTGCGGAACGCCCGGCATTATAGCGCGGCACGCCTCTACGCCCATAATGTTAGCGTATTGATGAAGGGGCGCGAGCTCTGCATTGCGATTGCAAACGGCTAAAACTTCGTCGGTTATAAGCACCGATTCGTTATAGTCGCCGCCGCTGTGAAGTATTCTGTGCCCCACAGCGTCGATTTCGCTCATCGATTTAATAGCACCGTATTTTTGATCTACGAGCATTTCGAGCATAAGCGAAATTGCCGCCTTATGGTCGGGAAGCGCGCGTTCGATGATAACGTCTTCTTCACCGAATTTAAATTTTAAAAACGAGCCGTTTTGCCCTATTCTTTCGCAACCGCCTTTCGCAACCGCCTTTTCGGTCTGCATATCTATAAGTTGATATTTGAGCGACGAACTGCCCGCGTTTATAACGAGTATTTTCATTATTTCCTCTCCTATTAATTCAATATATTCGACATATATCAAGATTTTCAGCGCGAATATCGATTACCAATCGATTTGCGTTTGAAGTGCCGTCATCGCGACAGCCAAAACTATATCTTCGGCTTTACACCCGCGCGAAAGATCGTTCATAGGCTTAGCGAAGCCTTGGCAAAGCGGACCTACGGCGGTAAAGCCGCCCAAACGCTCTGCGATTTTATAACCGATATTGCCCGCGTCGAGGTCGGGAAATATAAGAACGTTGGCTTTCCCGGCGACCGAAGAATTCGGTGCTTTTTTAGCCGCGACCGAAGGAACGATCGATGCGTCGAACTGAAGCTCTCCGTCTACGTTGAGATCGGGAGCAAGCTCTTTTGCCTTGGCAACGGCGGCAACTACTTTGTCTACGTCGGAATGTTTCGCGCTGCCTTTGGTGGAGAAAGAAAGCATTGCCACATTAGGCTCGATACCGGCGAGAGCTTTCGCGCTCTTAGCCGCGGCAACGGCAATGTATGCGAGCTTATCGGCATCGGGCTTAGGCTCTAACCCGCAGTCGGAAAATATAAACGCGCCGTCTTTGCAATATTGATTACCGCCTTCGGGGGCAATCATCAAAAAGAAACTGGAAACGAGGGGTACGCCGGGCGCGGTTTTAATAATTTGAAGGCCGGGGCGAAGAGTGTTCGCCGTAGAGTGGCACGCACCCGAAACCAAACCGTCTACGTCGCCCGCTTTAAGCATAAGCGTACCGAAATAAGTGCTTTCTTTAGCCGTTTCGAGCGCTTGTTCCTCGGTCATGCCCTTGTTTTTTCTAAGTTCGTATAAAAGATTGGCGTAATCGTTGAGCTTGGGGCTTTTTACGGGTTCGATAATTTCGACGCCGCTCAAATCGACTTGCGGATTTTTAGCCGCGATTTCGTCGGGATTGCCCAAAAGCACCACGCGCGCGATTTTGCGAGCAACGATATCGGCAGCGGCTTCGACCACGCGCGAATCTTCGCCCTCGGTTAAAACGATGCGCTTATTCAAAAGCGAGGCGTTTTTTACAAGATTGTCTATAAGTTGAGACATAAGTTTACTCCTTATTTATTTAAAAAGTTGAAATTTTTTTTAAAAAGGTGTATTATATACTTATCGGAACGCCGCGAAGCCTAAGCTAACCCGTTTAAAAAGACTTACGTCGGCTTTTAGCAACCGATAAAACGAAATAATCGAACGAGGCTGCAAAGCCCTTCGAATATCTCCTATCAATTATATATCAAATTTGCCAAAAAGTAAAAGGTTTTAGGTGTTTATTTGAAAATCGGAAGCATTATTTGCGAATATAACCCTTTTCACAACGGACATTTATACGCAATAAACAAAATAAAAAGCGAACTTAAGCCGGACGCGGTCGTTTGTATAATGAGCGGCTGCTTCACCCAGCGCGGCGAACCCGCCGTTTCGGATAAATACACGCGAGCAAAACACGCGATTTTGGCGGGCGCGGACGTGGTTTTCGAACTGCCCGCCGCTTTCGCTACGGCTCCCGCCGAAATTTTCGCAAAAGGCGCGGTTAAACTTTTAAGCGAACTTAAAACCGAGCAAAACACGCTCTGTTTCGGAATGGAAACGCCCGATAAAAACGCGCTTTTTAAAGTTGCCGCCGCGCTAAACGCCGAATCGCGCGAGTTTAAAGCGGTCATACGCCGCGAGCTTGAAAAAGGCTGCACTTTAGCGCACGCCAAATACGAAGCCCTAAAAACTACGCTTAACGACGAAATTGCCCACGAATTGTTAAAATCGCCGAACAACCTGCTGGCTGTGGAATACGTCCGCGCGATTTTGCAAGGCGGTAATTCGTTGCGTATTATGCCGTTCGAGCGCGAAGGCTCTGCCTATCTGGAAAAAACCCTTAAAAAAGGCAAAAATCCGTCGGCAACCGCGATTAGAGAATTAATTTCGCAAAAAAACCGCAAAAAAACGGTGAATTTCGTTCCGCCGTTCGTTTACGAAGATTTACCGATTTTGCCGCCGCGCGCCGACGAAATGATTATGGCGGCACTCCATATTAAAGAAAAATCGGAGCTAAAACAAATTTTAGATTGCACCGAAGGGCTGGAAAACAGAATCAAAGCCCTTCTCAAAGATAATTTTACCAAAGACGATCTTTTTGCAAAGCTTTGCACGCGCCGTTACACCGGCACGCGGCTTTCGCGCATAACGCTTTCCGCCTTGCTCGGAATTAAAAAGACAGACGTTTTAAAGTTTTTAAAAAGTAAACTTTACCTAAAAACGCTTGCCGTAAACACAAAAAAATCAGACCTGCTTTCCGAGCTGCAAGGCAAAACGCCCTTTTTGGTTCGCAAAAGCGACGCGGATCGTCTACAAGGAGCCGCGGCGGATTGTTTCGCTCTAGACGCCTTTGCCTGCGATATTTACTCTTGCATAAGCGGCAAACGAGTAAACAAATATGCAACGTTATTTATTACGCCTTAGTTTTAAAAGGCGAAAAAACACCGCAAAAAAACTATTGCCTTTTAAAAAAAGCCCGTCTATAGGTCGATTAACGGCATTTTCGTCTTTTTTTAATGCATTTTTAACGCAAAATTATAGGAGAATTTTTTAATGAAAACCGCCTGCGTTACCGGGCACCGACCGGACAAACTTCCCTGGGGCAAAGACTTAGAATCTCCCGACAGAATCGAATTTTTAGAGCGACTGAAAGAATACGTGCTTTTTTGTTACGGCGAAGGAATTAAAAATTTTATTTCGGGCGCGGCGCTGGGCGTAGATTTAGATTTTGCAGAAGCGGTGCTTTCGCTTAAAAAAGACGGATTGGATATTTCGTTGGAAATGGCTATTCCTTGTTGCGGGCAAGAAAAATATTGGTCGGCGAACGATAAAAAGCGTTATATCTGCGTGTTGAACGAGGCGGATAAGGTAACCGTTTTGTGTAGGCGTTACACTCCTTTTTGCATGCAATATCGAAACAGATATATGGTAGATAACAGCGACGCGGTTATTTGCTGTTGGAACGGCGACAGAAAAGGCGGCACTTTTTCGACCGTTAAATACGCCCACACTAAACGAAAAAAACTTTTATGGTTAAACCTAAAACCCTCTGCCCCGAACGGCGGCAATTCGATGATTATTTTTTTAGATACGTTATTTTAACATTACACGGCTTGCAAAAATCCTTTTGCGTTGCTGTCGCTTTTGTTATTTGCTAAAACGCAAATAACAGCCCGCGAGTTTTTATGCCTTTTTACGCTCTGTTTTTTTGCGCCGTTTTACGTTAAAAGTGCCGATAATCGACCTATAGCGGCACTTTTTGCTTTTTTACCCCTCAGGCAAAAATCAAAGATTTTTGCCAGCTCCCCTAAAATAGTGGAGCCAGATCCCGAAG
>CAZNKA010000069.1:0-5039 GCA_964573495.1 uncultured Acidiphilium sp.
CGGACGTGCAAATTTACGTCGCGCACTATGCAAACGCGCCTTTAAACGAACACGGCTATATAGTTACCGCCTTCGGCGACGCAGGCGACCGTATTTTCGGAACGAAATAATTTGTTTTTCGGTAAAAATTTTAAATTAAGTAAGAAGTAAAAAACAAAACCCGCGCACGCGTCCTTAGGATAATCGTCGAGCGGGTTTTTCATATAAAACAAAGGTCGTTTTTTAAGCGACCTTTGCGATTACGTTTTTAATTATTAAATTTCGTCTTCGGTAAAAACTTTAAAACCGGCTTCGGATAGCTTTTCGCTCGTTAAGCCGTTCCCGGGAATTTTTTTACCGCTGAAAGTGCCGTCGTATATTATACCCGTTCCGCAGGAGGGACTGTTCGCTTTTAAAACGCAGTAATCTACGGCGTTGGCTTTTGCGATTTGCACGGTGAGTTCGGCTCCGCGCGTATATTCTTCGGTTACGTCTACCCCCGCGCTCGAAATAATTTTATCGCCGATTCTTTCGGAAGGGTTGCGCGGAGTGTGCAAACCGCCTAATTGTTCGGGGCAAACCGGAATTAAAATATTATCTTTGCCGAGTTCGGCTATTTTTTGATTATAACAGTTGTCGCCTTTATAGCGGCAAATGTTGCCGTAAAGGCAAGCGCTTACCAATATTTTTTTCATAACAAAAACCTCCACTCGCATTATATCATGGCGGCGAAATTAAAGCAACCGATCGATTAAAAATTTTTTTTAATTTTGTTTTTAAATCGTAAAAACGGCAAAAATTTACACGACATATTTATTATAATAATAAGGAATATGAAATTTTTGCTTAAAATCGCTTTACATTTTTAAAATTTGCGTTTATCATATAAAAGTGAAATATTTGCGTTTGTAATCATTAGCTTAAGCGCTAAAACAATAATTACGGAAAGAAAGATGGATAAAAGAAAACAAAGGCTCATAGACCTTGCAGTTATATTAGTTATAACCTTATTAACTTTGCCTATTTTGGCTTTTTGCTTAGGCGGGGGCGGATTAGGCGAATCGTGGCACGTGCAACCGCATATCAATCCCGACGGTGAGGCACGAACCGAATACGCCGTTTACAAATTGGAATACGGCGAAAAACAGAGCGTTAATTCCATATATTTAAACGTTGCTTCTTACGATAACGAAAATAGCGATAAAATCGAAATAACGTTTTATTTTACTAGATCGTTGAACAACGCAAAAGGTACTAGCGTTATTTCCTCCGCGTCTAAAAAAGCGTCGCTCGACGCTAGCGGCGAAGATAACTATTTGTTTGTAAAAGGTGTCGATAATATCTCCGAAACGTCGACGTATGTTCGCGTTGGCGTTAAGAATAATCTTTTTATTAACGAAATTGTTTTTGTCGATAAAGAAAACGCCGTTATAAACGCAAGCTTTGTCGGGGCGCGTACTTGGAAAGATGATAAATACGACTTCTTCGAAAAAGGCGAACTTAGCGATTACGGTGCGAAAAACGCAGTAGATGCTAGCGATTCTTTACGCATTTTTGAGGACGGTGCGGTTAATTTTAGTAAAAAACAAGCCGAACTTGCGGCTGCCGCAAATTCGTTTTTGCGCGGAGACGGTTACTTCGTTAGCAAAACACACGGTGCACTCGGTGTGATTTTCTCATCGGCGGGAATAGCTTTGTTTAAAACCGGATTATTCGGCTTAAGCTTTACTTCGTATTTATGTTTGCTTTGTTCGTTGATAATAATTTATTTTGCATGCAAAAAGTTTTTTGAAAATTGGGTTTATGCCGCTTGCGGCGTAGCTGTTTTTGTTTTTTGCGGATTAGGGATATCTGCGGCTATCGGCGCTTCGGCTTCGAGTTTGGCTTTACCTTTCGCCGTAGGTGCATTCGCTTTAGCTTTAATTTACCTAAAAAATCCCGCTTCCAATCCTCGCTTAATAGCTGCTTCGGGTGTTTTGTTTTCTTTTGCGTTGGCAATTGATTTTAATGCTCTGGTAACGTTTTTGCCTTTAGCAAGCATTGCCGTTTTCGGAGCGGCGCGTGAAATAAAAGCATTTTCCGATTATAACGATTACGTCGGGTTAGAGCGCGAGTATAGGCGTGAAAAATATAAAAAGGTTGCCGTGTCTTCCGTTTTAAGGATTATTGCCTGCTTTATCGTATTTCCGATTTTGGTACAAATCATTAGTTACGGCGCAGCGATTATAACTTATGCAAATTATTATTCGGTCGATAATATTTTTTCGATTATAAAAATAAACAATCACGCTTTATTTACGGCAAGCAAGGCGGAAGACTCGCTTGTTTTCGGTTGGTTAATAGGGCTCGGCAGTGAGGCGTCCAGGGAATACGGAAGCAATTTTGCCGAAATTTGCGCAAATCCTTTTGTTATTTGTTTAGGAACGGCGTCTATTATCCTATTAACCGTTTTTGCGCTGATTGAAACACGCAAAAATAATAATCTAAAAAGTAAAATTTTCACGTTGGAAGGGAACTCAGGTAAAGCGCTGACTATATCTTTCAGCTTTATTGCTTGCTTTTTGTCGTTGCTTGTTTTCGGGTTATTCGGGGCGTATCAATCGTATTTATATGCGCAAACGTTGTTTTGTTTTTCCATAATGCTTGCGTTTAAGTATATTTACGAAAAAAATCAAAAAGTCGCACGCATAATCGCAATAATCGCGTGCGTTGTTTGCGTTTTATTCGAGGTAGTTTATTTTACGGAAATTTTACAGTTAGGTTTTTTCCCTTCGATTAAAGACGTTATATCGAACGGAATCAAGGCTATATTTTAATAGCTTTTAGAGGGATTATGATTAGTAAGGTTACAGGGTTAGGGTTGTTCGGGCTAAACAGTTTTTGTGTAGACGTCGAAACGGACGTGTCTTCCGGTTTGCCTCGCTTCGATATTGTAGGGCTTCCGGATGCCGCGGTAAAAGAATCTAAAGAAAGGGTGCGTTCCGCCATAAAAAACAGCGGGCGCTATTTTCCTTACGGCGCGATAACTGTAAATTTGGCACCGGCGGATAGAAAAAAGGAAGGCGTTTATTTAGATTTAGCTATTGCCGTGGGAATAATCAAAGCCAGTAGCGACAGTTTATCCGCCTCGCTCGACGATTACGTGTTGTTGGGCGAACTTTCGCTGGACGGAAAACTTCGCGGATTGAACGGAATTATGCCGTTACTTATATCAGCGCGGGAACAAGGGCTTAAAAAATTCGTAATTCCGAAAGAAAACGAAACCGAAGCCCAGTATATCGAGGGCATTGAAGTTTATGCATGCGCTTCGCTCGACGAAGCATTATTGCATTTATCCGGCGAAAAACCGTTGGAAAAATCCGCGGTCCGTGGGTATTCTGCATTTAAAGGTCACGGTGAATATAGCGAAGATTTAAAATACGTAAAAGGTCAGCAGATTGCAAAACGTGCTTTAGAAATCGCCGTGAGCGGCGGGCATAACGTTTTATTCGTGGGGGCGCCCGGTTCGGGGAAAACAATGCTCGCAAGGTGTATTCCGTCGATTATGCCCGATTTAAGCTTCGACGAGGCCTTAGAAACCACAAAAATTCATTCGGTCGCGGGGATTTTAAAACCGGACGAGGGAATAATTGCCAGAAGACCGTTTTTTACCCCGCACCATACAGCTTCGAACGTTTCGGTTATAGGCGGCGGCTCGTCTGCAAAGCCGGGAATTATAAGTATGGCGCATAACGGCGTGCTTTATATGGACGAATTGCCCGAATATCCGCGTGCCACACTCGAGGCGTTGCGTCAACCGTTAGAAGATAGAACCGTCACCGTTTCGCGAGCGCGGACTTCAATCGATTATCCCGCAAGTTTTATGTTGGTTGCAAGCATGAATCCGTGTCCGTGCGGGAATTACGGTTCTAAAACGGCAGAATGTAGGTGCACTGCGGCGCAGATAGCAAAATATAAATCAAAACTTTCGGGTCCGTTGCTTGATAGAATCGATTTACAGATAGAGGTCGACGCAGTTGATTACGATGACCTTGTTTCGTCGACGGAGGAAGAAAGTTCCGATGAAGTAAGAAAACGCGTTAATCGCACGCGAGCCGTTCAGCGTGAAAGGTTTTTAAACGAAGGAATTCGCACGAACAGCGAAATGCGTGAACGGCATCTCGAAAAATATTGCGCTTTATCGCCCGAATGCGAAAAAATAATGCGCGCTTCATTCATAAGCCTTAAATTATCCGCTCGCGGAAGAAGTAGGGTTTTAAAAGTGGCAAGAACAATTGCCGATATGGATTTGGAAGATAATATTTTACCTAAACACATTCTGGAAGCCGTAGGATACAGAAGTTTCGATATTAAATTGTAAATTTTACCATGCAAAATATAAATGTGAATCGTTATTCGGACGACGAATTAGCTATAATTTTAGTCGACTCGTTTTCAGAACTTGAATACAAGCATAAAATATCCATATTGGCAACTTATGATAAGCCGTCGGATATTTTTTCTAATCTAGATCCGGCTATCAAGTATATTAATCGCAATTTGGGCGAAGCTGCGGCAAATACTTTTTATCACGCCGTCAGCGGTAGTTATTATACCGGATTCATTATTGATTTATTAAACAAAAAGGATATCGTTGCGATAACTCATTTAAACAAAGATTATCCTAAAGAGCTTTTAGCGCTCCCGCTTATGCCGTTGGTTTTATACTGCAAAGGCAATATAAACTTGTTAAAAGCACAAACAAAGATTTCGGTTGTCGGTTCCAGAAAAACGCTTCCGTTCGTTTTGAAAAAATGCGAAAATATTTGTGCCGAATTAGCGAAAAGCGGCGCTGTTATCGTTACGGGAAGCGCTCTCGGCGGTGATCGCAGTGCTATTTTGGGTTCAATTGAAAGCGGTAACGTTATTTCCGTTTTGGCGCATGGGCAAGATTATATTTACCCGCAATCTAATCGAGAGCTTATTGAAAAAGTAGCAGAAAAAGGGCTTGTAGTATCGGAATATCCGCCGGATGTGCAATCCGCACCGTGGAGATTCCCTATGCGAAACAGAGTAATAGC
>CAZNKA010000069.1:5139-7170 GCA_964573495.1 uncultured Acidiphilium sp.
TTTTAAATAAAAATTTGCAAATAAATTAGCGCTATTGCGCTTGGAGAAATAAATGCAGTTAATTATTGTAGAATCGCCCTCTAAGGCGAAAACCATTGAAAAATATTTAAAGGGAAAGTATAAGGTCGATGCTTCCGAAGGTCACGTTCGCGATTTGCCCGAAAAACGCTTAGGTGTAAACGTAAGCGGGAATTTTGAGCCTAATTACGAAATATCGCCTTCCAAAAAGGCAGTTATAAAGCGTTTGGAAGAAAAAGCAGCTAAAGCAGAACGCGTTTATCTCGCAACCGACCCGGACCGCGAAGGCGAGGCTATCTCGTGGCATCTTATGGAAGTGTTAAAGCTCCAAAACAAGGCGCAACGAATAGAGTTTAACGAAGTAAGCGAAAAAGCAATAATAAAGGCTTTAGAGAATCCGCGCGGAATAAACAAAAATCTTGTCGATTCGCAACAAGCGCGAAGAGTTCTGGATAGATTGGTCGGGTATAAATTAAGTCCGTTTTTATGTAAGCATATTAAAGATGGTTTATCCGGCGGTAGGGTTCAATCCGTGACTTTGCGCTTAATAACCGATAAAGAACGTGAAATTCAAGCTTTTAAGCCTCAAGAATATTGGAATATTTCCGCTATGCTTAAAGCCGGAAACCCTCCTCAGTTTAGGGCTTTATTGTTAGAAAAAAACGGTAAAAAATTCAAGCCGTCCTCAAAAGACGAAGCCGATGCGGCTCTCGCGGCTATAAAGTCGAGCGATTTCGTCGTAAAGGACGTAAAAAAATCGATAGTAAAATCACATCCGCTACCGCCGTTTACTACAAGTACTATGCAACAAGACGCATCAAACAAGCTTGGCATGAGTTCTCCGCAAATAATGCAAGTTGCTCAGCATTTATACGAAGGTGTAGAAACGCCGGAAGGGCACATGGCGCTTGTAACCTATATCAGGACGGACTCTGTTCGCGTTAGTGACGATGCAAAAAAAGCCGCACGTTCGTTTATAGCGAGCAAATTTGGCGAAGATTATTTACCTAAAACGCCTAACGTTTATAAATCGAAAGCTAACGCTCAAGACGCGCACGAAGCTATTCGTCCTATCGATTTAAGCGTTACGCCCGAAAGCGTAAAAGCTTCTCTCGATAAAAATCATTATAATTTGTATAAGCTTATATACGACCGTTTTCTTGCTTCGCAAATGGCGGGGGCTGTATACGATCAAGTTAAGGTCGACGTTGCCGCGGGCGAATATGTTTTTAAAACTACCGGCAAAACCGTAGTGTTTAAAGGGTTTACCGCCGTATACGACGATTACGCCGTTTCTAACTCTACTGACGAAGCAACCGAAAACAAAACGCTTCCTGAATTAAACGCAGGTGATTTATTAAAAGCGGTTAAGCTTGATTCAGAGCAAAAATTCACAAAACCACCCGTGCGTTATACCGACGCTACTTTAGTAAAAGTTATGGAAGAAAAGGGAATAGGTCGTCCTTCCACTTATTCTTCGATTATATCCGTGCTTTCAAAGCGTAAGTATACGGTTAAAGAAGGGAAGTATATAGTTCCCACGGACGTTGCTTTCAGAATAACGGATATTTTAACAAAATATTTTTCGGATATTATGGATATCGGTTTTACTGCCGATATGGAAAACAAGCTGGACGGAATTGAAAACGGCGGAGAAGATTGGCATAAGCTTATTATTGATTTTTATCCGGGCTTTAAAGAAAGGTTAAATGCCGCCACGCGTGACGGTGAAGAAGTTACAGATATTTTATGCGAAAAATGCGGCTCGCCTATGGTTCGTAAAAACGGGCGCTACGGCAAGTTCTTGGCTTGCTCGAATTATCCCGAATGTTCTAATATAAAAGCCGAAAACGTTGAAGAATCCGACGTGGTTTGCGAAAAATGCGGCGCAAAAATGATTTATAAATCAGGTAAATTCGGTAAATTTTTGGCTTGCCCGAATTATCCCGAATGCACCAACATAAAGCCGCTTAACGAAGAGCCTTCCGGTGAAAAATGTGAAGAATGCGGAGG
>CAZNKA010000070.1:0-7025 GCA_964573495.1 uncultured Acidiphilium sp.
CTCTAGACAAAAAAAGCCGTCGGGTATAAAATATTAGCACTCAATCAAAAAGAGTGCTAACAAACACGACGTGTGACTGCAAAAAAAATAAAATACAAAAATAATGCAATAAAAATTGCGGAGGTAAAGTAATGAAAAAATTTAAAGCGGAATCGCAAAAAGTTTTAGATCTCATGATTAATTCGATTTACACTAATAAAGAGATTTTTTTGCGTGAATTGTTGTCTAACGCGAGCGACGCGATAGATAAACTGTATTTTAAAAGCTTGCAACTAGGCTCTACCGGGCTTAGCAGAAGCGATTTTGCCATAGAAATTAAAGCCGATAAAGAAAACAGAATCTTGACTATTATTGATAACGGTATCGGTATGACAGAGGCAGAACTTGAAAACAATCTCGGCGTAATTGCAAAAAGCGGTTCGCTCGATTTTAAAACCGAAAATCAAGAACTTAAGTCTGACGATATTAACATAATCGGGCAGTTCGGCGTAGGTTTTTATTCCGCGTTTATGGTGAGCGAAAAGGTTGAAGTCGTTTCGCGTGCGTTCGATGCTGATAAGGCGTATAAATGGGTTAGCACGGGCGCGGAAGGCTACGAAATAACCGAAGCCGAAAAAGATTCGCGCGGTACCGAAATTACTTTATATATTAAAAAGGACGACGACGAAGATTATTCTAAATTCTTAGACGAATACACTTTAAAATCTCTCGTTAAAAAATATAGCAATTACGTAGCGTATCCAATACGTATGCTTTGTACTAAATACGACTACGACGTTCCCGAAGGCGAGCAGCCCAAAAAGAGCGAAAGTTTAGAAACGCTTAACAGTATGAAACCGCTTTGGAAAAGGGCTAAAAACGAAATTAAGCCCGAAGAATACGGCGAGTTTTATAAAGAGGCGTTTTACGATACGGACGAGCCTCTCGCAACCGTTCATTTTTCGATGGAAGGCGCAGTTGAGTTTAAAGCTTTACTGTTCATTCCTAAAAAAGCGCCTTACAATTATTATTCTAAAAATTACGAAAAAGGGCTTAAATTATATACCAACGGCGTGCTTATAACCGATAAGTGCAAAGATTTATTGCCAGATTATTTCAGTTTCGTACGTGGCGTCGTCGATACGGAAATCGCGCTTAACGTCTCTCGTGAAACGGTTCAGCAGACGCGCGCGCTTAAATCTATTGCCGCCGCCGTCGAAAAGAAAATCAAGCAAGAACTCGAAAATCTTTTGCAAAACGACAGGGCAAAATACGAAGAGTTTTTTAAAGCGTTCGGTCTGCAGCTTAAATTCGGAATATATCAGGGCTTCGGAATGAATAAAGACGTTTTGCAAGACCTGTTGCTGTATTATTCCGTAAAACAAGATAAATACGTTACTTTAAAAGAATATGCCGCGTCTATGCTCGAAGACCAAAAATATGTTTATTACGCCACGGGCAGAAGCGTAGAGGGCGTAAAGCTTTTGCCGCAGCTCGATAAAGTTTGCGAAAAGGGTTACGATGTTCTTTGTATGACTGACGACGTAGACGAATTCGCGATTAAGTTCATAAATTCTTATAACGAAAAAGAATTCAGAAGCGTTGCCGGCGGCGATTTGGGAATAGAAGGCGACGACGAGACCGAAATAGATAACGACGTTGCCGATTATATAAAAGAAGCGTTAGACGGCGCGGTTAGCAAAGTCAGAATTTCCGGAAGAATTAAAAATCATCCGGTTTGCTTGACGGCGGAGGGAGAAGTTTCTCTCGAAATGGAAAAGGTTTTGAATTCGATGCCTAACGCGAATAACGAAGTTAAGGCGAATAAGGTTTTGGAAATAAATAAAGACCACGCCGTTTACTCGAAAATCAAAGCGTTATATAGCGACGATAAAGAAAAGCTTAAAAAGCTCGCCGACGTATTGCTTGGTTTTGCGGAAATAATAGAGGGCATTCAATTAAAAGATCCTACCGCGCTTGCCGATAAAGCTTGCGAACTTTTATCCGAGTAATTAATCGAAGCAGGAAAAGTAATTATGTGTGGCATAAAAACTTTAAAAAACAAGCGTTAAATGTGCGATTTTAAAGATAATTACAAAAAAAGCAACCCGAGCCTTTTGTCTAAGGCTCGGGTTGCTTTTTCGTTGTTAGTTTTATTTTCGTTTTAATTTAATTAGTTAAAGTCGAAGGCAATTTTTCCGGTTTGTTTATCCATTTTAAGTTTGCTTTCGAATGGTTTGCCCGCCTTAGAAAGGAAAGATAATTTTTTCGTGCAACCGTTAACCAAAAGGTCGTTAACGTCTGCAAGGCTCAAAACGGCACCGGATATGGTTTGATTAATTTTAAATTCGCAACCGTTTTTATAATTGGCGCAACCGAACGAATATTTGCCGCGAACGACGTTTCCGCCGCAAAGGGGGCAGGTTCCTACTTTGTCGCCGAAAAATCCGCCGGGTGAATTCCTTTCTTTTTCGAAAATATCGTTAATCGTTTGTTTTGCGATCTCAACGCTGCCGTCTATCGTCAGCTCTCCGCGATAAACTTTTTTTAACGCCTGACCTAATTCGCTCGTTTTATACTTATCCATAACGATATGCATTTTTTCAAGCTGTTCGATTAAAAAAACGCCTTGCTTTTGTATTTTATAAACATCTTTTTCAAGCGAAATATAGCCGCTTTTTTTAGCGTTATCGATAATACCGGTTCTGGTGGCTTCGGTTCCTAGTTCTAAACCTTTAAAAATCGCCTTATATTCTTCTTCGTCGTTTTCGTCTGAAGACTTTTCGTCTTTAAACGGATTTTTAAGATAATTGTTTAAAGTTTCTATGGTGTAGTGTTTAGGCGGGGTGGTTTGTTTTTCTTCGGGTTTGAAGTTGACGTTAACGGCGTCTCCTTTATTTAAATTAGGCAAAAGCTTATCCTTTTTTTCGCCGCCGTCGAACTTGGTCCACCCCGGTTGCAAAACGACGGTCCCTTTAAGCGAATAATCTTCTTTGCCTCCGAGCGAAACGGTCAATTCGGTTTTTTCGGCTATGCAATCTTCTTGGCAAAACACCGCCGCGAACCGCCTTATAACGGCAGAGTACACCAACGCTTCGTCTTGGGTTAATTTGTCTTTGGTCGGAATCGAATAGGTCGGGGTTAATGCGGAATGCGATTCGATTTTCGAATCGTCGAATATGTTTTTTTTGTCTCTAAAGCAAACGGGGTAGCCTAATTCTTTAACGCCTTCGATGATTTTTTTAATTTTTGCTTTTTCGTTGCTTGCCAAATATTCCGAATTGGTTCTCGGATAACTTAAAAACCCTTTTTCGTAAAGGGATTGCGCCGCCGCAAGGCTTTTTCCCATAGGCATTTTATATTTTTTGCCCAAAAAACTTTGCAGTTTGCTAAGCGAGTATAGTTTGCCGGGCGAAAGCGTTTCTTTTTTTGTTTTTTTGTCCGTGACCACGGCTTGCAGCGCATTCATTCGTTCGCAGCAAAGCTCGGCTTTTGCTTTTTCGTTTTTATTAAACTTATACTTAGAGCAAAGTTCTATCGTTTCGCCGTTCGTTTGAGCTTTGGAAACGAGGGCGTAATAAGTTTCGGGGGTAAAGTTTTCTATTTCTTTATCGCGGTCGTAAATAGCTTTAACTATGGGCACTATAACTCTGCCCACGCGCAAAAGAGAACCCGTTTTAAGGGTGGCGAAGCGCGTAAGGTTAACGCCGTAAAGCCAATCGATGTAGGTGCGGGCGAAGCCTTCGCTTGCCAAATTATCGTATTCGCTTTCGTTTTTCATTTCGCTAAGCGCTTTAGTAACCGTTTGCGGCGTTTGGTCGGGTAGCCATAATCTAAAAAAAGGCTTAGGTTCTTCGAGGGCGTTTTGCACGCAAAGCCTAACGATTATTTCGCCTTCTCTGTCCGAGTCGCCCGCGTTTACGATTTTTGTTACGTCTTTGCGGTTTAAAAGCGACTTAATAACTTCGAATTGTTTTTTTACGCCTTCGTCGGTTTTTCCGTTTTGCGCTTGCTTCAGTTTGAACTTAAAATTCGAGGGGAAGCATGGCAGATTGTTTACCGTCCAACGTGCTTTTTCGCCTTTTTCGTGGTTTTCGCCATTTTTGCTTGAATAATCTTCAACGTCACACAGCGAAAACAGGTGCCCGAAAGCCCAAGTGACGATATAGTCGTCGTTTTCCAACCAACCGTTTTTCGTATTCATTTTACCAATTCCCGCGGCAATGTTGCGCGCAAGGCTGGGTTTTTCGGCAATTATAGCAATCATATCGGCATGGTAACATTTTGTTTTGAGGGTTGTCAATCAAAAGGGCTTAACGAAAAAAAATAACCCTTAAAATCTTTTTTTGTAAGGTAAAAATATGCGGCAAAAAAATACTTTTTCGGTGTAGAATATATTCTTAGCGCGGCGGCGTGCGTAAGTAGTTTTTTAGTGAAAATCGTGTCTGTTTTTTCAATAACTAAGTTAAAAATTCTATTTTTTGCAATTTTTACTTTTTAAAAAGTGCGTCGTTATTTTTTTAATTGACAACCTTTTAAAGTTGTGTTATAATCTAATAAAATTATGCGCTTGCGTTTTTATCGCTTTTAGCGATAAGCCGTTGCGAAAGGATTAAAAAAATGACGAGATTTGAAGAAAGTAAAAAAATTTACGCAAGTTACGGCGTAGACGTAGAAAAAGCTCTCGAAATTGTTAAAAGCGTTCCTGTTGCCGTTCATTGCTGGCAAGGCGACGACGTTAAGGGCTTCGAAGGTACCGGCAGTTTGTCCGGCGGAATTCAAGCTACCGGCAATTATCACGGCAGAGCAAGAACGCCCGAAGAACTTATGCAAGACCTGGAAACCGTTTTCAAATACGCGCCCGGCAAAAAGAAATTAAATCTTCACGCTTCTTACGCGATAATGAACGATCAGAACCGTGCGGACAGAAACGCTTTGCGCCCCGAACATTTTGCTCCGTGGGTTGCTTTTGCAAAAAAGCACGGGGTAGGAATAGATTTTAACCCCACGTTTTTTTCGCACGAAATGGTGAAAGACGGGTTAACGCTCACCAGTCCCGACGAAACGGTTCGTAAATTTTGGATTGACCACGGCAAATGCTGCATTAAAATTGCCGAATATTTTGCGCGCGAAACGGGCGTTCCTTGCGTTATGAATATTTGGATCGGCGACGGATTTAAGGATATTCCTTCCGATAGGTTTTCGCCCCGCCTCAGATATAAAGACAGTATCGAGCAAATTTTATCCGTCGGTTACGATAAAGATTTGGTAAAAGTTTGCGTTGAATCTAAAGTTTTCGGCATAGGCGTCGAAAGTTATACCGCCGGCAGCAGCGAGTTCGCTTTGCTTTTTGCCGCCACGCACGGCATCGTTCCGCTAATGGATAACGGGCATTATCATCCTACCGAAGTTGTTTCCGATAAAATTTCGGCGTTGCTTTGCTATTTTAAAGAAATTGCGTTGCACGTTACTCGCTCGGTTCGTTGGGATAGCGATCACGTTGTAGCTTTCGACGACGAAACAAAAGAAATAGCTAAAGAAATCGTTCGCAACGACGCGCTGAACAGGGTTCATATCGCGCTCGACTATTTCGACGCGAGCATAAACAGAATTTTTGCTTGGGTAGTCGGTATCAGAAATTTCCAAAAAGCGCTTTTAAACGCGTTGCTCATTCCTAACGAAGCTCTTAAAAAATTGCAAGACGAGGCTAATTTCAGCGAGCTTTTGGTTATGCAAGAAGAAGTAAAAACTCTTCCTTTCGGCGACGTTTGGAACGAATATTTAAAGCGCGAAGGCGTTTCCGGAAATTGGATTGCCGATATTAAAGATTACGAAAAAACCGTTCTGTCTAAAAGATAAAAATTTCTTTAATAAGCTGTTTAAAATTAAAAAAACGAAAAAATTAAAAAAAAAGAAAAACGCTTTGCGATAGTCGGCAAGGCGTTTTTCTTTACTAAAAGTATGTTAAAATTTTTCAAAAGAAGGCGTTTACGCGGCGCTGCAATTGCTTTCGCGCCATAACGCGCCTATCGCACTTTCTTTTTCGTCTGCTTTAGCGAAAAAAGCGCAATCGGCTTTTTTTAAAAAAGTGATTTTGTTTGCGCCGCATAAAGTCGCAACGTTACGTTTTACGTCGTGAACGGCGAAAGGGACGTTTTTAAATTTAGCTTTGAAATGCGAAGCTAAAATATCGGCTATGTCGTTATCCGGTTCAAAGCGCGCGTAATATATTCCTTCGACACTTTTGTTAAAGCGCAAAAAACTTTTAAATCTATAAACTTCAAGGCTTACGCTTTTAATCAATTCGTAAAAAGCTAAAACGTTTTCGTCTGAAAATTTGCCCGAAATGTTATTTTTAGCGGTTAAGGTTTTTCTTATATATTCGAATATTATCGAAGGCGCGTTAGGATTACCGCTCCGTGAGGCAAACTTAACGTCGTTCAAAGCGTTAATTCCGCCGCGGTTGTAAATTGCGGCTATTATTTTTTTGTTTACTTTAAAATTTGTTTTTACCTTAACCGTTTCGCTAGGGTGAAGCGAAAGGGCGCGAGCTTCGTTTTCGGTGCAAATAAAAGCCGGGCGTTCGCTTTTAACGATGCTGCGATAAACGCAAGTAAAAATTCCGTCAACGCTTCCGTCGAAAATATAAATTAGCATAATTTTCTCCTTTGTGTGGCTAAAAACACGCAATTTTTAATCGTTTAATGCTGCAAAAAAGTGTATATAAACATATGTTCGCATATTATTTTTTGCGAAGAAAAGCCCATCTTTTAATCGATTGTGCATATCTTCGCTTATTTTTTTTCGGCTTTTGTGCCTGCGAGTTTTTTAGCTTGTGATTATTATAACTCGCGAAAAAACAAAAGTCAAACAAATGTTCGCATTTTTTTAAAAATAGCGAAAAAAATTTTTAAAGCGAACAAAATCGCTCGATTTTTATAAAGTTAAATTTGTTTTTAACGAGTATAGTCTGTTTTTCGCGAAAAAACGCTTGTTTTTCATTAAAAATAAAAGATATGGTTTTAAAAAATTGACAAAAGCTCTGT
>CAZNKA010000071.1:0-1865 GCA_964573495.1 uncultured Acidiphilium sp.
CCTAAAGCGGTAATTTCTTGCTTGGTATTATATTCGCAACGCGAGCATTGCTCGTAAGCTTCCCAACCCGCGTTTTCGCAATCGGGTGCTTTTGCTTCAGCCGATTGCATTTCGTGACCGAGAGCATCGATTTTTTGCGTTCTCTTTCTGCCGCATTTAATGCAAGTATGCGATTGAATGCCTTTTTCGGTACATGTGGCGGCGGTTACAGTTTCCCATTCGCCGTATTCGTGCTCGCATTTTTCACATGCGGAAAGACCGAAAAGCGAAATCGCACAAATAAGCGTTACGAACAATATCGCGGTTAGTTTGTTTTTCATTATTGAAACTCCTTTAAATTTTTTTATTATATTGATATTATAATATTACAAGAATAGTTTTTTCGGGGGCGGCGCAACAGCGCCGCCCCCCCTTGCTTTTGCGTAAGAAAAAGCAAGGTATATTTAATTTTTGCCGTTTTTTTTGCACGTTAAACGACGCGGATTTTGCACTTTTCGAACTCGCCGTTTATAAAATCTTTCTCGTCGATATAAAATTGCAAGTTTTCGCCGTTTATTTCGAAAGGCAAAGCGTCTTGCGGAACGGAAAGCAAAACAACTTCGCCGCCGATTTTTTCAAAAACCAAAGCTTCGCCCTCATCCGCACTCGCGCTTAACTTAAACGAAACTTCGTCTTCTTCGAAAAAGCCTTCGTTAAATTCGGTATAAGCGTCGGCTTCGCCTAAAAACAAGCGAACTCGTGCTTTAAGCGACGAGAATTTAAAGTTTTTTGCCTCTGCGAAAAAATATAAAAACGCGTTTTTTTCGCAAAGCGTTTTGCATTTGCGCGCTATTTCGCAGTCGAAATTATCGACCGCGATTCTGCCAACGTAAAATTCGTAAGGCGAAAAATCACCGCTTTCCAGCCAACTTTCGGGCAAAAAAGCATTCCCGAAAAGGCTGCTTGAGCCGTCGTCCGATATATCGTTTTCGTCAACGAAAAAATCGGGTTTTTCAATTAATGTCGCTTTCACCGTTTTTATCGCCTTTTAATTTTTTATAATATCTGTCGTTTGAAAAATCGCGTTCTTCGTCGAATTCGCCGCCGAACCCCTCTATCGCGAGTTTAAGTTCTTTAAAATCGAGATAGTTTATATCGGGGTTTTTAATAAGCTCCAAAAGTTTAGGCAAAGCGGCTTCGTCGCCGTATTTCGTAACGTAAGGCAAATAGAGTTGCACGCCGTTTTTGTGCGCGGTTAGCTCGTTTAATAAAATTTTTAAAATTCTATCGTCCTTTTTGCAATGCGATAAAACTTCGAGCAAATAAATTTTTAAGTCGCTTTCGCCTATTTTAGCGTATTCTGAAAGGGCGCGCTCTTTGGCGGCTTCGGGTTCGTTTTGCATGCACTCGACCAAAAGGTCGCGCATTTCGTCGCAACAATCGGGGCTTAAAAGCAAATCGAAATATTTATCGTAGCCCAAAACGCTGTGCATGTCGCTCAAAAGATTTACGCAGTAAGAAACAAGCTCTTCGTCTTCTTTTATCGAAATAAACGGAACAAGCGCCTTATCGCAGCCCGAGCGAATTATGGCTTCGCACAAAAAGTCCGAAACGGCAACATCCTGCTCGATATGTTCCTTTAAAATTTCGGCAAGCTTTTCGCCGCTTAAACCGTCGTAATAGCGTTCGGGAGCAACTCCGCCGAGCGCAGCCTGCGGCGTCACTCCGAATTCGTCGTATAACTGCGGGATTTTGTTTTCCCACTCTTTTTCGGTATATTTACCGCGATTGTTTTTTATGTAATCGGCTAAAAATTCGTCGAATATCTTATCGATATCCATCAATTTGTTTTGCATAAAACTTATTCCTTCGGCAATTTTGCCTTT
>CAZNKA010000071.1:1965-7010 GCA_964573495.1 uncultured Acidiphilium sp.
TATTATTCCTTTTTTAAAAGGTCTTCTATCTGTTTGACGGTTTTCTTTTCGGCGTAAAGGTTTTCGATTACTTCCTTTTTGGTTAAACCCGAAGCTTTGGCTTGTATTTCGATAACGGCAGCCAAAGCGGAAACGTCCGTAACCTTTTTAACGCAGCCGTTGCGGCAAAGCTTGTTAAAAATTTCGTACGCCGCGATTTTCAGCTTGTAAAGCTTAGCTTCGGGGTACGGAGCAATCGTACCGAAAGCCAAAGCGTACGCGTCGGTAAAAATCGAATTTTTTTCGCCTACGAACTCTACGCGCTCGAACTGCAAACGCATATACAGCCCCGCAAAAACGGCACCGGTAAGCCTATCGTGCCCCATCTGCACCAAAACGGAAAGAATGGCGCTTTTTACGTCGTCGTGCACTTCGGGATCCAACAGTTTTTGCTTTAAAAAGTTTTTCGCACGGTCGCCGCCGATCACGCCGACCACCGCCGAAGCTATGTTTTGAATTTCGGAGCTGGGAACGAAAAACGCTTGCTCTACATAGCCGAAAACCTCGTTTGCTTTACGCCTTAACGTAGACGGCGCAAGCGCAGTATATTTAAATAACGCGATGGTTATTTCGGCTGCGCTTTCAGCCGGAAGATAAAACGGATCGACGATTTCGTCTAATATTTTTTTTCCGTTTTTCGCGGATAAAGCGGCACTGAAGTAATAACTGGCGCTTAAACTGCGGGTTAATCTGCAATATTCCGAAAAAAGCTCTGCACTTTCTTCGAATTTGCCCGCGTTATACGCATAAGCCGCCAAAAAGCAATTGAACCCTTCGTTAAGCGGAAAAAGCCCTTTTAGCTTAACGGCAAACTCGTAGCCTTTGGTTTTATCGTATAATCTGGATATGTCGTCTGCAATAAAATCCAAATCGCCGCAACAGCCTTGATCGGACAATATTTCCGCCGCGGCTTTGTTTTCGCCTGCTTTATCGCCCTTTACGAAACAAATCGCATAAATATAACGCACCGCGGATTGACGATGCGGCGAATTTTTATCGACGCTTTTAAACAATTCAAGCGCTAAGTCTATTTCTTTAATGCGCCAAGCCGCTATGGCTCGATAAAAACAGGCTTTTTCGTAATAAGGCGACTCCGGCGGAATGAAAGATAAAAAGTTTTCTGCGGAAACGGGGCTTTGTTTTATTTTTTTTACACCTTTTTCAAAAACCACGCTCCAATCGTCTTGCGGCTCGCCGTCTTTCGAAACGAGGCGCGGCTTAAACGCGGATTTCTTTTGTTTTTTTGAAGGCTCGCCGTAATCTAAATCGAATTCGTTTTCTCCGTATCTGAACCAAAATTCGTCGTCTTCTTCGTCGGGTTCGTCATCCTCGTCAAACATCGGATTGCTTGAAAAAAAGCTATACATATAGTCGTCGTAAATTTGCGGCTTATTGTACGGGTCTTTTAACTGCAAGTTAAAATAATAGCCCGCCATTAAATCGTTGCCCATATGCAGATAGCACGCGCCTAATCCGTTGTAAGCGCGGGCAAAATGCCTTTCGGTAACCATATTTAAATATTTAAACCAATAATATGCGGCTCTGTCGTGCAACGTATGCTTAAACAAAACCTCGGCTACCGCGGCGCAAAGAGCCGGCGTAAGGTTTCCTTCGGCTTCGCACGCGTAAGCGAATGTCAAAGCGTTTTCGTCGTCGCCTTCTTTAAATTTTTCTTCAGCCAAGGCGGAAAGCCTATCGGCGTTTTTTTCAAATTTCAACACGTTTCCGAATTCGGAATTTTCATTTGCTGAAAGGTCTTTTTCTGTTTCGTTATTCAAAAGAGCTACCCCCTTCTTTGGTTTTTTACTACCGTGCTTATGCTTTATTTTGAGTAATTATCAAGCAATTATTTGCAGTTTATCGGTCGTTTTTATCGGATTTATCTAAGCGCGCATCGGCTAAAAGCTTATCTACGTCCGATTTTTCATACACGTATTTTTTATTGCAGAAATGGCATTCGACTTCGATTTTACCCTGCTTATCTATAGTGTCGTAAAGCTCAGCCTCGCCCAAAGTGAGCAGCATGGAGTCGATATACGGCTTGGAGCACAAGCACTTATATACCGGGGTTCTTTTTTCAAAAATATAATCGGGCAAGTTGTCCCGCGCGATTTTTTCGGCGCCGTCGGTTTCCATCATCGAAGAAATATTTGATAGGCGGGATAAAAACTCTTCCGCCATAAAAAGGCTTTGCTCGTCCGCGTCCGGCATGGGTTGCATTATAACGCCGCCCGCACCTACGCATTTATAATCTACGCCTATCTTCACGCCCAAAGCGATGCCCGTGGGCTGCTGTTCGGAAAAAGTAAAATATCTTGCGAAATCTTCGGCTATTTCGCCGCTTTCTATTCGGCAACTACCCGTATAAGGCTCTTTAAGCCCCATGCTTTTAACCACGCTCAGCCTGCCTTTACCCACGCACCCGGCAACGTCTAGCTTGCCTTGCGCGTTTAAGGGTAAATCGCACTGCGGATTATCTATATATCCGCGCATTTCGAGGTTTGCGTTGCCCGCCACCACGATTTGTCCGCCTACACCGTTGCCGTTTAAGGTTACGGACAAACGGTCGTCCTCGTTTTTTAGCGTAGACGACATAAACGCCCCCGCAATAAGCGTGCGCCCGAGCGCAGCCGCCGCAAGCGGCGAAAGCGAATGAATTTTTATAGCCTCGTTTACAAGCTCCGTGGCTTCTATCACTGTTACTGAAATTTTTCCGTTAAAGGCAACGCCTTTGTACAAAACGTCCATTTTTTCTCTCTTTTTATTGTTTTAAAGCGACTTTTATTGTTTTAAAGCGACGAAGCAAAGCCTTTCGCTGTTCGGCTGTTTTTCGCTTCCGCGCTCGCCCGTAACTTCGGCAACGGTAAAACCGCTTTCGGTTAAAGCGTTTATTATCGTTTGCTCGGAGTGAATATATTCTGTTTTTTCGGCTTCGCGCTTTTCGAAAAGCTCGCCGCGCCGCACGAATACGCTCATTTCTGTTTGAACGCGGTCATCTAAAAGGGTGTTCGTCCAGATATACGAATAATCGCGCTCGTCTTCGAAAAAAGTGTTGTTTGCAATTACGTTTTTAAGTTTATATTCGGAAGATATGTCGAAAGCCAAAACGCCGCCCTTTTTCAGGCACCCGTACATGCGCGAAAAACCCTTTTTTAAAGTTTTTCCGTCTAAATAATTGAACGCGTCGTTGACGGCGGTTATAAAATCCACCTTTTTGTTTACCTTGAGCTTGGATATATCGCCCAAAATATATTGAACGGCAAGGTGCCGCTTCGCGCTTTCGTTTTTTGCGGCGGTAAGCATTTCTTCGGAAATATCCACCCCGCAAACGTCGAACCCGGCGCGCTTTAAAGCGCGCGTCATTTGCCCGCTCCCGCAGCCTACGTCCAACCCCGCGTTCCCGCGCGAGTATTTTTTTATCACGCTTATAACGTAGTTCGCCCAACCTTCGTAATCGCAAGAGCTATCCATCGAGTATTGATAAAAATCGGCTATAGCGCCGAATAATTCGCGTTTATCCGCCATTATTCTTGCGATTGCGAATCGTTTTCGCCGATATTTTCGGTATTTTCGACTTTTTCGGTTTTTTCGGCGTTTCCGTCACTACCTGAATTTTCTGAACTTTCGGAAGCGTTCGAATCCGCATCCCCCGAATTTTCGTTTTCTAAAGCGGCGGAATAAGCGTCGCTGTCGCGGCGCATCGCAGCCTTGCTTTCTTCGAGCTTTATCAAGTCCGCACGCGAAAAACTTTCGGGAAGAACGGCGATTTCGACGTCGTAATCGGTAACGGGTTTGACGCGACGCTTGCCGAGCGTTGATTTTTCAAAGGAGAAATCGGCTTCTTCTTCGATAGCATTCTTAGAATAAATACCGCGGTTTTTAACGGCACCGGGCACTTTATCGTTAATGAATTTATCGAACGACCATTGGCAATAATCCGTCCAAACCAAGGCGAAAATCGATAAACCGAACATTAAAAACAAAACAAACCCGATAGCGGCGAAAAAGCCGCCCAACATTAAAAGTAACACAGCAACGAGTGCGAACGCCGCAAAAAACAAGTTAAGAGGCAAAAGCGCAAACGCCATTATTACGGAATTGCGAAGAAGCTGAAAGAATTTTAATTTATAAGTAACGCTGAGCGTTAAAGAGAAAAAGTATACTACGGTGAAAAATATCGCTATGATATAAGAAAAAACGTTAGAAACGACCAAAAGCCAGTTGCCTTCGTTTACGGCTATCACGTAATTGCCGTAAGATATGGCGGTAATGCATAAAAACATAAGCACCGAGTAAGAAACGGTAACGCCGAATATCTGCCAGAAATTCTTTTTTACGCCCGCCCAAAAATCTCTGCCGACGGAAACGCCCTCCGCCCAAACGAAGTTACGCATTACGTACATTCCGCCGGACAATCCGATTGCGGCTATAGCCGCGGCTATAGGCAAAAGCATAAACGCCTGAACGTTTGCGTGAAGATAAATATATTCGGTAAGCCCCGCTGACACGGGAAACGAAGGATACCCCAGCCCTACGTTTTGCGAAAACGGCGTTTGCAAAGAAAGAGCCGTAATGTCTAAATATCTGAACAAAACTAAGGCAAAAACGGGCAAAAAGAACAAAAGCATAAGCAGGTTAAGCCCCACGAGCTTGCTCATGTTCGTTTTAAAAATATCCCAGCCTAATTCCCAGCGATTGCCGGGCAACGTAGAACGCGCATAGCCTTCAGCCCTTTCCGGACCTTCTATAAGCCTTGCAATGAATCCTTTTTTTTGTGCCATTTTTTCTCCGTAACCTTATGCGGTTTTTGTAAATAATTTTGTTTTTCATTCTTGTCGGCGTTTTGCCGAAATCGGTCGTTTCCGATTAAGGCGCGCGTTCGAATAAAAACCGCAGTTTAAACTATATAAATTTATTCTATTAAATAATATACAACATTCGAGCTTTTTTTTCAATCGATTTTGCAAGCAAAAACGCAAAAATCGATTTTTTTTACAAAAAAACGC
>CAZNKA010000072.1:0-4924 GCA_964573495.1 uncultured Acidiphilium sp.
GCTTTTAAAAACGGACAAAACCGTAGATAACGTACTGGTTCACAACGGCATGCGCGACGAAGCTTCGCGCGCGTTGGTAAAAAAAATAATAGACTGCGGAATTAAATTAAGTTATTGCGATAAAAACGTAATGGATAAGCAAAGCGCCGGCGGCAGGCACCAAGGCTTTATGGCGTTCGTTTCGGAGTACGAATACGCCGAGTTAGAGGATATTTTAGCCGCGTGCGAAGGTCGCGATTGCTTTTTGCTCGTTCTGGACGGAATAGAAGACCCGCATAACTTAGGCAGTATCATAAGGGTTGCCGAATGCGGCGGGTTAGACGGCGTTATAATAGGCAAGCACCGCAGCGCGTCGGTTACCGATACCGTTATGCGTATTTCAGAAGGCGCGGCAAACCACGTAAAAATCGCGCGCGTTACCAATATCAACAACGCTATCGATACGCTTAAGCAAAACGGCGTTTGGGTTTACGGCTTGGAACTCGGCGGCGGCGATATTTATAAAACCGATTTGCGCGGCAGAACGGCTATAGTAGTCGGCGGCGAAGATACCGGGATAAATAAACTTACGCAAAAAAAATGCGACGGCGTAGTAAGTATAAAAATGCACGGAAGCATCAATTCGTTAAACGCTTCGGTCGCGTGCGGAGTTGCCGTGTTCGAAGGGCTTCGCCAACGCGCTAAGGAATAATCGGTTCTGCTTTCAACGAGTTAAAAGTGCGCCTATGGGGCGATTAACGCACATTTCGATATAATAAAGGGTGGGCAATGATAAACTATTCCGAATTTTCCGAAGAAAAACTGGTCGAACTATACAAGGGCGGGGACAGCTCCGCTTTCGACGAGCTTTACGGAAGATACAAGCACATAATAAACGCGGCGGCGCGCTCTTATTATTTGGGCGGCGGCGATAAAGACGACCTTTTGCAAGAGGGTTTTTTGGGACTTTTAAAAGCCGCCGAAACTTTCGACGGAACGATCGGTCATTTCAAAACTTACGCATATATTTGTATTCGTTCCAAAATAATTTCGGCTGTAAAAAGCGCAAAAAGTTATAAAAACAAACCGCTTGTCGATTACGTTTCCATATACGGACCTTCTACGGAGCTTAATAAACTTTTGTGCGACGACCCCGAAGACGCGCTTATCGACGGCGAAAATT
The DNA here is from genome assembly GCA_964573495.1 of uncultured Acidiphilium sp. Lineage (GTDB taxonomy): Bacteria > Bacillota > Clostridia > Christensenellales > Borkfalkiaceae > HGM11416. The sequence continues at coordinate 1,163 of CAZNKA010000072.1, forward strand.
CCGCCGAGTTCGTGCAAAATATCAACAAAAAGCTTTCTAAGCTCGAAATAGTCGTGCTTAAACTTTATCTCGAAGGGCTTTCTTATGCGGAAATAGGCGCACGCGTCGGGCGCGACGCGAAAAGCGTCGATAACGCAATGCAGCGCATTAAAAAGAAAATCGAAGCTTTATAAAAACTTTAATCGAATATCAATCTTCTAAAACACAGGAGAAAAAATGTCATATCTTGCATTATATCGCGAGTTTAGGCCTAGCGGATTCGATTCGCTTGTCGGGCAAGAACACGTGGTTCAAACGCTTGTAAATCAAATAAAAACGAATAGGGTAGGGCACGCGTATCTTTTCTGCGGGGCGCGCGGAACGGGAAAAACCAGCGCGGCGAAAATTTTCGCAAAGGCGATAAACTGCCTTTCGCCAAAAAACGGAAGCCCTTGCGGCGAATGTGAAGTTTGCAAAAGGCTTGCTGAACCTACCAATCTCGATATAGTCGAAATGGACGCGGCTTCGAACAATAAGGTCGAAAACGTCCGCGATTTGCGCGATAAAATTCAATACCCCCCCGTGGCGGGCAAGTATAAGGTTTATATAGTAGACGAAGTTCACATGCTCACGCCCGAGGCTTTCAACGCGCTTTTAAAAACGCTGGAAGAACCGCCCGAACATGCAGTTTTTATTTTGGCTACCACCGAAGTGCAAAAATTGCCTTCCACCATACTGTCGCGTTGTTTAAGGTTCGATTTCAAGCTCATTCCCACGCAAAAAATTGCGGAATACGTTTGCAAAATTTACGATAAAGTAGGCAAAAAATATCAAAAAGAGGCAGTCGATTTAATAGCCCGCGCTGGCGAAGGCAGCATGCGCGACGCGCTTTCCGTTGCCGACGTTTGCGTTTCTTATTCCGAAGGCGTTCTTACTTACGACGACGTTTTGGAAGTGTTAGGCGCGTCCGATCGCACCGAAATCGAAAAGACGATAGGTAGCATGCTCTGCGGGAACCCCGGAGACGTGCTTACCCGTACGGAAAAGCTTTGCGGAAGGGGTAAAAGCGTTGGCGTTCTTTGCAGCGACGTTTGCTCCGCTCTGCGCGATTTACTTATAATAAAAACATGTGCCGACGCGCAAAAATTACTTAGTTTACCCGACGATAAATTTATCGAGCTTAAAAAACTTGCCGAAAGCGCGGACGAGCATCGTATTTTGCGCTCGATTGAAATTTTTGCAGCCGCCGAAGCCGATTTAAAATACAGCACTCACCCCAAAATCGTGTTCGAAACCGCGGCGTTAAAGGCTTCCATGCCCGAAAACGATTATAACGTAGACGCGCTTATTTCGCGAATTAACGCCTTAGAAGATAAAGTCAAACGTCTTTCCTCTTCGGTCTCGGCGGGGGCGTTCGATTGCGGAAATAAAGCCGCGAATATTCAAGCTTCGGTCGCTGCTTCCGAAAAATGTCTTGCTCAAGAGGATAATAAAACGGAAAGTTTGGCTAATAACCCCGTTAAAAAAACCGCGCCTGATAATTCGATTGAAAAAAAACTTGAAAAAGCGGTTGAAAAAAATGCAGTTTCTGCAAACGACGAAGGCTTTGAAAACGCAAAAATAAGCCGCGTAAAAGTTCAAAATTTTGAATATTCCGAAGCGGATATTCCCCCCGAAGAACCCGACGAGTTTTGTATGCCTATGCAAGAAAACCCCGCCTATAAGCCCGTTAACGATACTTTCGGCAAAAAAAGCGAAGGTTTTGAAGATTCGAAAAAAACAAACGGCGAGCAAGTCGACGATAAAAAGCAAACAGAAAAGCAATCGGGTTTAACCGAAGCCGAAACCGCCAATTGCGACGACCCGCGCAAGGCGTGGGGAATGGTTTTAAGAAATTTGCGCGCGGATAAGGAAATAATGCTTTGGGTTGCTTGTCAAGACGTAGACGTGCGCGCCGCGGGCAAAACGCTTTTTGTGCTTGCCGGCGGTTCGAGCGAATATAATCTTTTAATTAAACCGGCAAATTTACAAAAACTCGGCGGATACGTTTTAGCGGCGTGCGGACTTCAAACTCGCGTCGTAGCAAATAAAGCGGAGCTCGAAGATGCGTTATCGTCTTCGGATAAAGGCGGCGAAGAACCCGTGGCGGCAACCTCCGGCTTAAGCGCGACTTTCGGTTCCGAAAACGAAAAAAGCGAGAGTTTAGATGCCGAGGAAAACGCCGTTAAGCAATTTTTCGGCGAGCAAAACGTGCAAATAACCGATTGAAATCGGAATAAAAATAAACAGATTGAAAAAGTAAAATCAAAATTCAAAATATAAATTTTGCGGCGCGAACGGCGCAAAGGAGTAAAAAATGGCAGGATTTAAAGGCGGCTTCGGCGGATTCGGCGGAGGCAATCAAATGCAACAACTTATGAAACAAGCGCAAAAAATGCAGGAAGAAATGCAAAAAGCGCAAGAAGAATTAGAAGAAGCCGAATTGGTAGGCGAAAGTGGCGGCGGTTTGGTTAAAGTTACCGTCAACGGCAAAAAGACGGTCAGCGCGATAAAAATCAGCCCTAACGCCGTCGACCTCGACGATATGGAGATGCTCGAAGATTTAATTATCGCCGCGATGAACGCCGCTTACGAAAAAGCCGACGAGCTTTACGCCCAAAAAATGGGCAAATACGCGGGTGCCGCGGGGGGCTTGTTTTAATAAATGAAGGTTTTTATAGAACCTATCGGCAGGCTTATAAACGAATTCAGCAAACTTCCGGGCGTCGGAATAAAAACCGCTCAGCGTTACGCGTATAAGGTGATAAACATGAGCGACGACGAAGCCGCCGCCTTTGCCGAAAGCATTTTAAACGCGAAAAAACAAGTTAAATATTGCAAAATTTGCGGAAATTATTCCGAATCCGAAGTTTGCGATATTTGTCGCGAACGCGAAGCCGAGGTTATTTGCGTCGTTAAAGAGCCCAAAGACGTAATCGCTTTAGAAAAAGTTCACGAATTCAGCGGAGTTTATCATGTTTTGCACGGCGTAATAAGCCCGTTAGACGGAGTCGGTCCTAACGAAATTCGCATAAAAGAACTGCTCGAACGGCTAAAAAGCGGAACGGTAAAAGAAGTTATCATGGCGACCAATCCTGACGTCGAGGGCGAAGCCACCGCGATGTATATAGCCGCGCTCGTTAAACCTCTCGGCATAAAAGTAACGCGGCTTGCTCACGGAATAGCCGTCGGCACCGAGCTCGAGTATGCGGACGCGAGCTCTCTTTCGCGCGCGATAATAGATCGCAGAGTGATTTAACATCGCAATCTAATACTACAGTTTAGCACTACAAAAAAAGCGAAAAAACGAAAAATTTGCGTAAATTGCAAAAATTTAAAGAAAAAACACAAAAATTTCGAAAATTTTTTGTGGTTTTACTTGATAAATACGCAAATATATTATATAATAAAATAAAAGCGTTACTATAATTTGCGGGCGTGTGCTCGCGCGCGCGTTTTACGAGGTGCCGGATGAAAATTTGGTTTGATAGCGAAAGCACGGCTTTCGGCGGAAAAAAGTATTTCGCCGTTGTCGAAGAATTTCTAGTGGATAAAGACGGGAATTTGATATTGCCGTCCGTTTGCGACGCGCACGAAAAAGTCGCGGACGTATCCGTCGGTGAAAACGCGGAACTCATAGCTAAGGTCGATAAAGTAATCGAAGACGTAACCGAATATCAAAAAACGATTTCCGAACGTACGGAAACTGTCGAATCCGGTCAAAGGACGGAAAGCGTCGAAAAG
>CAZNKA010000072.1:5024-6863 GCA_964573495.1 uncultured Acidiphilium sp.
GAAAGCGTCGAAAAGGTCGAAGCAATCGAAAAATCGGAAACGTCGGAAAACGTAGAACGTACCGAAACCTTAGATTTCGTTCAAGTCGAGCAAGATGCTTTATCCGAAGCCGAAGGCGAGGGCGAGGCGGAAGTCGCCGCCGCGATTATTGCGGACGATGCTCAAGATTCCGCTCCCGATGTAAACTTAGACCTAAACGTAGTTGCGTTAAGCGCATCCGAATCCGGGCAAGACGATAGCGATGCTAGTGCCGTTATCGGTGCCGTAGCCGTTGCTTCTGCGGAATCTTCGGGTAAAGCACCCGTAAGAAGCCGCAACTTTGCCGAAAAAATGCGTGATGCCGACGAGGTTATGCAAGATCGTTACGACGAACTTAAAAACTACGCATTGCGTTTCAGAAAACTTAAAGCAAGAATTTCTAAAAAATTCGATAGTATTAATGCAGGCAGATTCCAGTTCGTTAAGCTTTCGATTGCGGGCAAAACCTTAAAGCTTTATTTGAATATGGATATAAACACTACGGACCCGAAATATCACTGCAAGGATATGTCCGATAAAAAGACGTACGTAACCGTTCCGGTTCTTTTGCGTATTAAGTCGGGCAGAGCGGTTAAATACGCCAAGCGTTTGATAGATCAATGCGCCGAACAGCACGGAATGTTAGAGCGCCGCAAACCCTTTGTAGTCGATGCGATGGCTCTTATCGAGGAGGCTTTGAAAGCGCGTGAAGAAAAGCGCGCCTTAAACGGCGATTTAGACGACTCTGACGACGATTTGGTCGACGACGTAGCCGTTACCGATATCGACGAAGGTTCCGACGAATAAGCTTTAATAAAGGCGAAACAAAAGTAATAATCAAACGAATTCCTCGTTTTAGGGGAATTCGTTTTTACTAAGCGGCGCAATCTGCGCAAAACGATTAAATCAATAAAAGTTATGAAAATTTGCGGATTACAAAAACTTACTTTACTCGATTTTCCCGAAAACGCGGCATGCACCGTTTTTACGCCGGGCTGTAATTTTCGTTGCCCGTTCTGCCATAACGCGGGGTTGGTTTTGCGCGGCGGCGAATGTGATTATTCGGTCGAGGGCGTTATGAATTTTTTAAAGGACAGGCGCGGCAAACTGGACGGTGTTTGTATAACCGGGGGCGAACCGCTTCTACAGCTCGGGCTTGAAGATTTTATTCGCGGAATAAAAAACGAGGGCTTTAAGGTTAAGCTGGATACTAACGGCTCGTTTCCGTCGAAGCTCGAAAGTCTTTTAAATTCGGGGCTTTTAGATTACGTCGCGATGGATATAAAAAACCGCTTCGATAAATATAATATTTCTGCGGGGGCGGATGTCGACGTCGAAAACGTTAAAAAAAGCGTTAAGTTGTTAAAATCGGGCAAAATTCCTTACGAGTTCAGAACGACCGTCGTAAAGCAGCTTAACTCGTTCGACGACATGCGCGCTTTGGCTCGCGATATAGGCGACGTCCCGCGGTATTATTTGCAACAGTATAAAAATTCGGGCGACGTTATAGGCGGCGGGGATAAGTTTACCGCGTATACGCCTTCCGAAATGCGCGAAATTTGCTCCGTCATGCGTGACTTAGGCGTTAAAAATGCAACGCTTCGCGGAGTGGATTAATTTTTAGCGTTTCGTTTTTTAGCGCTTTGCTATTAAAAAAAGCAATTAAAATAACGCATATTTCAATAAATTAATAATTAAAGGTAATACAATGAAAGAAAACAATCGCGTCGCCGTATTCATCGATGCCGAAAACATCTCTGCAAAATACGCCGAAAGGCTTTTAGCCGAAGCCGCCAACTACGGCGACGTTATAGTAAGGCG
>CAZNKA010000073.1:0-6764 GCA_964573495.1 uncultured Acidiphilium sp.
AAAGAAGGCACTCAGATTCGCGTGTGCGACGTTTGCGGTAAAACCGAAAGCAAAAAGCTTTCTAAACTGCCTCATAATTACGGGGATTGGGTTATCGACGACGAAGCCACTTGCACGAAAAGGGGCAAAAAGCACAAAGATTGCTTAACGGAAGGTTGTACCGAATGTTTAGAAGAATTTTATTATGCGCCGCACATCGAAGAAATTATACCCGCCGTTGCCGCTACGTGTTTAAACACCGGGTTAACGGAAGGCAAAATTTGCTTGCTTTGCGATGAGATTTTGGTTGCTCAGCAAACGGTTGCCAAAAGTAGCGAACACAGCGGAAATTGGGAAGTCGTTTCAGTGCTGAGTTGCGTGCAAAACGGTTGTAAAACACGCGAGTGTTCTATTTGCGGCGAAATCGAAATGGTAATAGAGAATAAGCCGGGGCACGATTTGTTGGTTTACGATACTTCGGGTAGTAAGCAAAGCGGCGACCTTTGCGCTAGTTTTCGCTGCTTGCGTAGCGGGTGCGATTATGCTTGCGAAAACGAAAGCGTTTCGGATTTGTCAATTCAGGCGGAAAGTTCTAGTTGTATCGAATACGGCAGCGCGGTTTTAACTTTTGCAAACGGTTCGACCGAAACCGTAAAACTTCCTAAATCGAACGCGCATATTTTGAACGGAAAAGCTATAGTTCCGAGTGAAATCGTTTATTATGATGATTATGATGGCGATATTGTGTTGTTTGACGGAGTTGCTCCACAGGGGCTTACTTGTTCCGATGCGCGAGAGGGAGTTTTTCTATGTGACGCTTGTGGCTGGGGGTGGTCGATTAAAGTTAAGGGTACCGAACACGTTAAACCTTCCGATTATAGCACGAAAAACGAAAACTATTACAAAGCGCCTACTTGTACCGAAAGCGGGTATTCTCAATATACTTGTGCCGGATGCGGCGAAAACGTTTATGAAGAATTTTCGGCTACGGGTAAACACGTTAAGCCTTCCGATTATAGCACGGAAAACGAAAAGTATTATAAAACGCCCACGCCTACCGAAAGCGGGTATTCTCAATATACTTGCACCGAATGCGGCGAATTTATATATGAAGAATTTCCGCCGCGCGAACACGACTTGCTTTATTCCGTTAGCGGAAGCGTTGAAGGCGGCAATTTGGTCGTAAGTTACGATTGTTTGCACTCCGATTGTAAATACAGCGGCGTTTGCGAAAACATTGCAGGTGTGCAAATAGCGAAAAGTGCTAGTTGTATCGAATACGGCAGCGCGGTTTTAACTTTTGCAAACGGTTCGACCGAAACCGTAAAACTTCCTAAATCGAACGCGCATATTTTGAACGGAAAAGCTATAGTTCCGAGTGAAATCGTTTATTATGATGATTATGATGGCGATATTGTGTTGTTTGACGGAGTTGCTCCACAGGGGCTTACTTGTTCCGATGCGCGAGAGGGAGTTTTTCTATGTGACGCTTGTGGCTGGGGGTGGTCGATTAAAGTTAAGGGTACCGAACACGTTAAACCTTCCGATTATAGCACGAAAAACGAAAACTATTACAAAGCGCCTACTTGTACCGAAAGCGGGTATTCTCAATATACTTGTGCCGGATGCGGCGAAAACGTTTATGAAGAATTTTCGGCTATCGGTCATAAAATCACTGGTAGAAACGTTAGCTTAAACGGAAATCGTTATTTGGTTATAGTTTGTTCCAATGACGGATGCGAGCTTAATAAATCCGTGGGCGAATTTTTCGTAGACGAAAATTCCGATTTTTATAAAAATTGCGTTATAGATATAACGGGCGTTATTTACTCGCTAAACGGAAGCTCAGCTGTCAACGAAGAATTAGCTGCTCAAAGGGGATTAAGCGTTAATCCTTTAGAAAACGATTATTATGAATTTACCGTAAGCGCTGCCAACATTTTAGAGTATTTAAAACTAACCGAGCCTTTCGTGCTTAAAATTTATTACGGCATTTAAAACTTTAATTTTAAAAACGGCTTTGCCGTTTGTGGTTTAAAACTAAAATTTTAAATTAAAAAAACCCGCCAAGTGACCGATAATCGACCTATAGGCGGGCTTTTTGTTTATTTTTAGATTAATTTAAAGTTTTTTTTCGTTCGATTATTTCGCAAGACGGCGGGTATTTACTGTCCTTAGTAAAAATAATTTCGTTTGCTTTATCGCATACGATTTTGCCGCTTTTCGGGTTTTTAATAGATAAAACTTCTCCTTTAATATCGGCGTTCACGCTCGAATACTCAAACGAAAAATCCGTGCCGTGCATTTCGCAGTTTATAAGCGTAAGGTTTTCGCAATAGCAAAAGGGCTGAGTTCCCGAAATAATGCAGTCTATAAGCGTAAGGTTTTCGGAATACCATGCCAAATATTCGCCGTTTAAAACGCAGTTTTTAACGGTAACGTTTTTAGTGTGCCAAAACGCGTCTTTCGTGTTTAAAACGGAATTTTTAATTTCTGCATTCTGCACGTATTGGAACGAGTATTTGCCCTTGAATTTAATGTTACTAAGGTTAAGGTCGCGGGATAAAAGGAATAAATATTCGCTTTCGATCTCGCAATTTTCAAGGTTTACGTCGCCGCACTTCCAACCGAATTCGGGCGAAACTATTTTGCTGCCCGAAATTTTTGCGTTCGAACACTCTCTTAACGCTTTTATACCAAAAAGATTGCTGTTTTTTATGTCGATTCCGTGCGTATACCAAAGCGCGGCTCGGCATTTTTCGGTTAACGTGCAATCGTTTAACTCTACGCGTTCGTCGTGCCAAAGCGGATACCTAAGGTTTAAATAGCAGTTTTCAAGCGAAACGTCGCGCGCTTCTTTTAGTGCGGATTCTCCGTCTTCTATTCCGTCGAACGTGCAGTTTTTAAGCAAGATATTTTGCGCGCCGTAAAGGTCGCGCTCGTTGGGGTAATTTACGTTTTCTACAATCGTTTTCATATACGTCGTCGCCGCAATTAAAGGCGGATGTTTAGTTTTGTTTTTTGCGGTTAAAATAAGCCGAAAGTGCCGATAACGGGCTTATAAGCTGACTTTTTAATAAAAGGCGGTGCGTTTTAGGCGATTTTTACAGATTTTTCGATCTGGCGTTTTTTGCGTTTGAATAAAATCAAAAGAGCAACGGTGCCGGCTATCGCGGTCAAAGCCCAGCTGATAGGGTAGGATAAATAAACGCTTTGAATAATCGGGTCAAGCGGGAATATGCAATATATCCAGAACAACCTGAACGCGCAAGTTCCTACCAAAACTATTACCATGGGCGTTATCGAATAACCTATTCCTCGAATGGCGTTGTTTACTACGTTCATAACCCCGCATATACAATAGGGCACCGTCAGTATAACCATTCGGGTAAACGCGACTTCGGCGGTTTCGCCGATAGCTCCGTAAAGCCTTATCAGCGGAGTATGTAAAACTATTTCTACCGCCGCGCCGAAAAGCCCCATTACGGTTGTGAATATCGCGCAAATAAAAATCGTGTGTTTAATGCGCTTAAAATTACGCGCGCCGTAATTTTGCCCTACGCCCGTTACCGTTGCGCTCGAAACGGCGTCCATCATCGTGTAAACGAATGCTTCCAATTGGCTTGAAACGGTATTGCCTTCCACTACCGTTGGGCCGAACCCGTTTATCGTCGATTGAATTATTACGTTCGAAATCGAAAACAGCGAGGTTTGTATTCCGGAAGGAATCCCGAAGCGCAAAACTTCGAGTAAGGTTCTTTTGTGAATTTTAAGTTTTTTAAAATGAAGTTTGGCGTAGCCTTTATCTTTGAGCATGGTTATTACTACCAAAATCGCCGAAACCGCTTGCGAAGTTATCGTCGCGTAAGCAACGCCGGCAACGCCCATATTAAAAACCAAAACCGTTATAAGGTTTACTATAACGTTTAAAACGCCCGCCAAAAACAAAAAAAGCAAGGGGCGCACCGTGTCGCCCGTGGCACGCAGCATCGAAGCCCCGAAGTTGTAAACCAAGTTAAACGGCGCACCTAAAAAGTAAATGAACAAGTATTCGGTTGCAAGGAATAGGTGGCTTTCGTCGGTTTTCATCAAAACGAGCATATCGCGCGAAAAAGCGCAGCCTATTATTGCAATCAGCACGCCGGAAATCAGCCCTACGAGCATAGAAGTGTGAAGCGTTTTCGAGGCGTTTTCTTCGTCTTTAGAGCCGAAGTATTTAGCCATTATTACGCCCGCGCCTACAGAAAGCCCCATAAATAAGTTTACTATTAGGTTTACCAAACTGCTCGTAGCGCCTATTGCGCCCATTGCCGTTTGCGAAACGAAGTTGCCCACGACTATTATATCGGCGGTGTTAAAAAGCAGCTGCAGTATGCCCGTAAGCATAAGCGGAAAGGCAAAAAGCATGATTTTCGGCAAAAGTTTGCCTTCCGTCATGTCGATTTCGCGTTGTTTAAAAAGCGAAAATTTCATGTAAATCGATTTATCTCCGAACAAAAAACGAAAATATAGCCGTGTTTTTACGGCGCGATTTTTTAAGTTAGCGTATGGATTAAGCTTGCTAAACTTATTTAGAATAAACTTCAGGCTTTAAAACGCCTATTTCCGGAAGATTGCGATATTGTTGCGCGTAGTCTAATCCGTAGCCGACCACGAAATAATCTTCGATTTCGAAGCAGCAATAATCGGGAACGAGCGGAACTTCGCGGCGCGACTTTTTATCTAGCAGCGTGCAGATTTTTACCGAAGCGGGCGAGCGCGAAGCCAAAAGCTTTTTAAGATAGGTTAGGGTGTAACCGCTGTCTACGATGTCTTCTATTATTAAAACGTGGCGGTTTTCTATAAGGTTATCCAAGTCCTTAACCATTTTAACTTCGCCGGATGATTTCGTCTTGTTCCCGTAGCTGGATATCGCCAAAAAGTCGAACTCTAGCGGAATGGTCATATCGCGCACCAAATCGGCGAAAAACAGCGCGCTGCCTTTTAAAATGCAAACCACGATGGGCTTTTTGCCGGCGTAGTCTTCGTCTAAACGCTTTGCTATCTCTTTAACGCGCGCGGATATCTGTTCTTTGGTGATAAGTATTCTTTCTAAGTCGTTATACATCGGCTTTCTCCTTTTTAGTGCAAGTGAGTTTTGCTATGATTTTAGTGTTTTTATCTATTTTTAAAAGTTCGCAAACGTCTACGGCGGCGACTATATAAATTTCGTTGCCGCTTGCCACAAGCGGCAATCCGCTCGATATGCGCGAACTTATTTTTTTATCCGAAAAGTATTTTTTCAGGCTTTTTTTAATTCCGCCGAAAGTTATTATTTCGTCGCCTTCGCGCCGAGTTCTTAAAACCGCTCCCTCGGGAAGTTTTTCTAAATCGAAATATAATTCTTCGCGTTCGCCGCATTTTTCGAAGTAAAAGTTTTTTGCGTTTTTTAAAAATTCCGTGCCTGAAATATCGGTTTTTCCAAGACTTATTCGATAGTCGCCAAAATCGAGCGATTTATCCGAAAGTGCCGATAACGGGCTTATAGGTCCACTTTTTTGCTCGCTTTGCGTAAAAATTATCTTTTCGCGCTCTTTATATGCGGTAATTCCGTTTTTTAAATTTACGCGCGCGCCCGTTTGCAAAAGCGTTAAATTGCAAAGCGCGTTTAAGTGCTCCGCGGTGTAGTCGGCGGTAAAGCCAAGCTTTTTAAAAACAATAATGCAAGCGCGGCAGAAAATCGATTTTTCGAACGGAACGGGTATCGTTACGGAGTTTTCGCAAATTAATTTTTCAGCCAAGCGGTCTAGGGTTTTGTCGTCTTCGCGAAGACTTTCGCCCGCCCGAGCAACCGACTTTTCGAACTGCGGGAATTTTTTTATTATAAGCGGAATAATTTCGTTTCGCAAATAATTACGCGAATAATCGTTTGACAGATTCGTTTCGTCCGTAACGAACGTAAGTCCGTTTTCGCGAACGTAATCGTCGATTTTTGTTTTAGGGCAATAGAGCAAGGGGCGAATTATTTTTCCGTTTAAGGCGGTTTTGTTAATGCCGCAAAGCCCTTTAAGCGAAGAGCCGCGCAAAACGTTTAAAAGCACGGTTTCGGCGTTGTCGCTAAGATGATGCGCCGTTGCCACGCAGTCGCAAAATCCGCTTGAAATCGCGTTTAAAAAACATTCGTAGCGGAGTGCTCGCGCGGCTTGTTCTAAGCTTTCGCCTTTTGCTTTTGAACGTTCCGGCGCGTCCACGTTATAAATTTTTATTTGCACGCCTGATTTTTGGCATAAATCGCGGGCAAATTCGGTATCTTTAACCGAGCTTTCGCCGCGGATTCCGTGTTCAACGTTAATTGCCTTTACGTTAACGCCGAGTTTTTCGGCGTTTTTTTTAAGCAAATGCAGCAAACACACGGAATCTTTGCCACCCGATAAGGCAACCGCAACACAGCTTCCTTTTTTAAAAAGCGAAAAATCAAGCATATAAAAATTATAACACAAATAATAATTAAAGCAAATAAAAAACGCCTAAAAACGAATAAAAGTTCAAAGTAGTTTTTTGCTGTTTAACGCAAACAGATGAATTTTTCGTTTTTTTAAGCGGCTCGGCAAAAAAACGTTTAATTGTTTTTGCCGAAAATTCTCCGGAAAAAGACCTGCCGAAAAATAAAACATTAAATATTTAAAAAAGGGCGAAAAACAGTTGACAAACTTAAATTTTTAATATAGAATAGACAAGCATTGAAATTCGACGCGGAGTGGAGCAGTTGGTAGCTCGTCGGGCTCATAACCCGAAGGTCGTGTGGT
>CAZNKA010000074.1:0-4824 GCA_964573495.1 uncultured Acidiphilium sp.
AATCTAACAAAAGTTCAAACGCAACTACCACTATCCCGCCAAAACTTTCTAACTTTATCCCGATTAAAGGTTTAGGTTAGGAAGTTTTTTTATTTTGTTTTTACATGTGATTTAGTCCATATGCTCTTTCAAAATTCGATTTATGCTAGGCTGTAGCTTAGTGCTTGTTTATGGCTTAATCGGTTCAATTCTTCTTAGGATTAATTGCGCAGTTGTATTTTGTTACAAGCAAAGATTTGCCGAAAAGAGCAAAAAAATACGAGTTTAAGGCTTTATTGGTGCGGCTCCTCAACGGTTAATTCTCCGAATTATTTAATTCCGCGCCGTGTTTGCATAATAACGACGTAATTATAAACGCAACGCCCAACACCAAGCTGTCGCTTCCGTCGAGGTTTAATTTTTCAACGCTTTCCATGCATTGAGCAAAAATTCCTTGGGCAATTTGCGCTAACAATAACGAGGCTAGCGGAATCCAGATAGTAGAAATTCCCAAATGCAAAAGCTCTTTTGCGCCGCTAAGGGTAAAGGGCGTGCCTGCGTTTAGCTCGTTTGTAAAATAACCGTGCGCCGTTCGCGCGACGAAAAACTCGCCTACGCATAAAATCGTCCCTACCGTTATAGCAGCCCAAATAGTGCCTATGCTAACGTCGGCTTCGGTTTCCAGAATGCTTTTTAAAGTAATCCCGCCTAATTTAATCGCCGCGTCGGCACCGATAATCATAGCTATCACGCCGACAGCGCAACCGCAAAAACCTACTATGCAGCAAATATAAACGATTTTGCTGAGTATTTTGCCGATTTTGCAAAGAGTTTGAATAGTGTTAAGCGTTTTCATGTTAAATCTCTCCTTTTTTAATTGCGTTTTTAATTATAGCGCCGTTTTGGCTCGATTAAAAATATAAATCGAACCGAGCTAATCTAAAACACTTGTTTTATAACGCTGCTTTCATTATATAGCAATTTAATTATGAAGTCAATAACCGCGCGCGGGAAAATTTAAAAAGATATGCGAAAAAATTAAAAAAGGCGCGAAAAGAGCGCCTTTTAATTTTTTAAAAAATCTTAAATTCTAAATAGTAAAAATCACGTGCGGATAAAAATCACGCGCAGTTTAAAATCGGTTGTTTTTTTTAATACCCCAAACGCGTTCGGTGGTTGTCGTTACGTCGTCGGAGCTTTTAACAAAAACCGTCAAATAGTCGCCGTTAATTTTAATTTCCGCCCACGAAGACGGGTTCGAACCACCGTAATAATCGTATAAAACCTTGTCTTCGTCGGAAATTTTTACGTCGTATTCGCCTTTAGATTGATTGCCCGAAGCACCGTTCATAACGTAAATCGTGCCATCGGGGTTAACCGAATAATCCACGCCGTTTTCGCTTACTATATTTTCGCTGGTCGGCGTTAACTTTTGGTTTATCGGGTGCGTGCGCGAAATCATATGGTCGTGCCCTTGCAAAACCAAATCGACGCCGTATTCGGCAAACGTAGCCGCGAGTTGGTCTTTCAGCGCCCTCGCAACATGGTTTCTCGATAGGTCGGAACCCCATTTGCCGACCGAATAAATAGGATTATGCATGCAAACGATCGTCCATTTTCGTTTATCGGTCGAAAGTTCGTTTTTAAGCCAATCGAATTGTTCGTCCGTAAGTTTGTTTGACGAAGTTAGCAGGTTAGTGTTAAGCATTATTAATTTAGCGTTACCGTAGCAAAAAGAGTAATAAAAGCCTAAACTTAGGTCGCTTTGTTCGGGTAAGTTATAATTAAAGTGATTTATCGTAGCGTAATAAGCGTAAGCCGATTCGTGCGTGGCATAGGTCGTTTCGTGATTACCCGATATTGCCATTACGGGCGTAGATTTAAGAATAGAGTAGTTTTCGTTTAACATAGCCGACCAATAGTCTTCGAACTTGCCGTATTCTACCACGTCGCCGCTATGAACTAAAAAAGCCGTTTTTTTATCTATGTTATTTAAAACGTTATTGAAATATTTGCCCGTGTCTTTCGTTACTCCGAAGTCGTAATAGGTTTGCGAATCGCTCACGTGAACAAACGTGAAATTTTCCGATTGCGGAGTAACCGTCACGGTGGCGGGGGCTGTTTTTACGCCCGCGTAATCGTCGCAAATCACATAGGTATACGTTTCGCCCGCGGTAAGTTGAACGTGCGCTTTGCAAACGAAAAATTCAAAATCGTCTATCTGATAGCTTAATCTGTTTCGCTTTTGCTCGAAAGTCGCCGCGGTTGATTTATAAAGCTTATTCGTGTTTGTTCCGCGGTAAATTTTAACCGTCGGTTTTACCGGTTGCGATAACGTGTTCCAAGTAAAGCCGTAAACGTAATTTTGCGCGTCGTAAAGCGAAAGGGTTACGGCGTTAGCTTTAAAGCCTTGCTTTTCTTCTTCGGTTAAGCCGGGGTTGTTGCAATAGGTTTGCGTCGATATAAGCAGAACGGTTAAAAGCGCAAGCGCTATGTTTTTTAAGTGTTTTTTTGTTTTATTCATTTTATTTTTATTGCGGTTTTTCGCCCTTGGTTTTCTGCGTGTATAATAGCATAAATATAAAAAATTGTCAATAAAAAGCGGTTGGTATAAAACAGTCGCCCTCTTTTACTTTATAATTTGCTTAATATCTATAGTATGCGGAACTTCGCTTTTTTTATAAAAATGTAAATTTCCGTTTAAATAAGAATTTACGTCTTCGTCGGCTAAAAATAAAAACCGCCGGGGTGGTCGGCGGTTGGGGGTATTTTTATACTACTCGTTAGAAAGCCGTTCGTTATAAGCTTGTAAAACTCTTGAAATAAGAGCGTCTCGTGCGGCTTGGGTAACGGGGTGGGCAACGTCTTTATAAGTACCGTCGGGTGTTTTGCGCGAAGGCATTGCTACGAATAAGCCGTTTGCGCCTTGCAAAATTTTAACGTCATGTATTGCCAGTTCGTCGTCGATGGTTATCGAAGCAACGGCTTTAAGCATGCCGTCTGTGTTAACAGTTCGAATTCTTACGTCTGTGATGTTCATGTTATACCGCCTTAAAATATATTGATATATTGCGCGTGCCGCCGATTTTTCAAAATTAAAAAAGTAATCGTTTTATAGCCGCGAAAAAAGGGTACACTGTTCGCTTTTACGATATTATGATAGCACAAGTCGCGATAAATTTCAATAGGTTTTAAAAAAAAATTGTCAAAAAGCGAAAAAAATTTTTTTAAAACGAGTATTTTTTTGAAAAAAAGGCTTATTTAGGCAAAAAAACATAAACTATAACGTTGGGAATTATTCATCGATGAACGAAAAGATCGTTAAAGTTTATTTTTTGGGGATAGGCGGCATTAGCATGTCTGCCGTTTCGATATATTTAAAAAACAAAGGTTTTATTGTTGGCGGTTGCGATAAAACCTTCGGCGAAAGCGTTTCGAGATTAAAAAGTGAGGGCATTTATGTAGATATAATTTCGGGCGAACAAATAACCGACGGGTTAAAGCAAGCCGACGTCGTGGTTTATACTTCTGCGTTAAGCGAAAACGACGCTCGCTTAAAATTTGCTCGCGAAAGCGGGAAAATAGTTTTTTCGCGGGCGCAACTGCTTACCGAAATTTTTAAGGACTATCCGTTTTTTATCGGTGTTGGCGGAACTCATGGCAAAACGGCTTGCACTTGTATGCTGGCGCATATTTTCAAGTGTGCGGGCGTTCCTGTTTTTGCGCATTTAGGCGGGTTCGATAAGTCGCTTGGTAATTGTTTTTATAGCGGACAGTCTTGCTCGATAAGCGAAATTTGCGAATATAAGCGCAACGTGGCTCTTTTTTCGCCCACAATAGGCATTGTTTTAAACGTCGATAACGACCATTTGGAAAGTTATGGCAATTTTTCGGGCGTATGCGCGGAGTTTTTGCGTTTTGCCAAGCGTTCTAAAACTTGCGTTTACAATGCCGACGACGTTTCGCTAGGCTCGATTTGCGGTGTTTCGTTTTCGCTTAAAAACCCTAGTTGCGATTATTACGTTTACGACGTCGGCGTTAAAAACGGCTTTTTGCGCTTTAAAGTAAACGAGCGCGGTAAATATTCGGGCGTATTTAAAATAAAAAGCGAGCTTGCGCATAACGCGGGTAACGCAGTTGCAGCGATTGCCTCGGCTAGGCTTTACGGCATAGGCTTCGATAAAATCAAACAAGGACTTTGCGAATATGGGGGAGTAAAACGGCGTGAAGAATGGCTCGGAGAGTATAACGGCGCTTTGATTTTTGCCGATTATTGCCATCATCCGGCTCAGATTAAGGCGGTTTTGAACGCGCTTTTAAAAAAGGGTAAAAAGTTGACCGTAGTTTTTCAACCGCACACGTATTCGCGTACTAAAAACTTGTTCGAGCAATTCGCTTTGGTTCTTAATTGCGAAAGCGATAAAAACGCGGTTGCAAAAACAAACGAAAACGCAAATAAAAAAGTGCGCGTCGTTATAACCGAAACATACGCCGCTCGCGAAGAATACGATTATTACGGCTCGGGCGAAAGGTTGGCTTCCGCGATAGAGGGGTGCGAATATATAGCGGATAAGGCAGAAGCCGTAGCGTCGGCACTGCGAAATGCCGGAGACGGCGAAATCGTCGCGTTTTTAGGCGCGGGCGACGTTTACGACGAGTTAATAAAACAAAAAGCCCGCCTATAAGCCCGTTATCGGCGCTTTCGGCGCTTTTTTGCGGCGGAGTGTAAGCGTTTGCTTTCTTAAAAAATCGTTTGCCGTTATTTATACCGTCGTTTATAAACCGAAATTTACTTTTAATCGGTTGACTTTGCCCGCGCGATAAAGTATAATAAATGCGTAATTA
>CAZNKA010000074.1:4924-6692 GCA_964573495.1 uncultured Acidiphilium sp.
AGTATAATAAATGCGTAATTACGTAATTGCAACGGTTTTAGGGCGCGTAAAATTTTTATGTGCGAAGTTAAGCTTAAAAACCGATTGCGGGGGATTGCCATGCGCATAAGAAACGCTTTCAAGGTTTTGTTTTCTAACATAAACTATCTTTATAAATCGACGTTTTATCGTCTGTTATGCACTGCGGTCGCCGTGCTTATTGCATATTTTGCGGTGCGTCCGGGGCTTTTACCCGTGCTGGAGGCTGAAGAGTTTACCGCTTTTTGGCAGAATTTGCGTAATATCCCCGCGTGCTTTTTTAAGGGTGAGGGGGTAAAATCGGCAACGGATGCGCTTCCCGCAAGTTTTTCGGCGTTTACGGCAATGCTCAAAAATAACGTTTACGCAATAAAATGGGCGGCGATAGGCGCTATTATCGTAATATACGTGTGGCGCGCGCTTTTAGCCGCGGGCGATTATACTTTCGGCAGAATTTTTAACGAGCACATGTCGTCGTATACGCATTTTAATTTTTTGCCCACGTTGATTGTTTCGGCGGGCTCGGCATTTTCTTACGGTGCCCTTATTGCCTTAATAGAACTTGTAAGCGGAGCGATAATTTTAGGCGTAGCCGCCGTGATAGCCGTTTATTTAATAGAATATCTTTCGGTTCTTGCTATTATTTTAGGCATATTGCTTTTAGTTTTCGGTTTTTCGCTGCGATTTGCTCTGTTTTCGCGCGTTATGCCCAATATGGTTTGCGAGGGGGATAACTTTTTTGTCGCTCTCAAAAAAACTTTTCCGTCGGGCAGAAGCCTTATGCCTTTAACCGGCAATTATGCTTTTATGCTGATTTTTCTTTATTACGTAAACGTTTCGGTTGCGTTGTTTACGTTTTTAATAGGGCTAATAGTTGCGATTCCTTTCTCCGCGTTAGCAATAACTTCGCTTAAAATGGTCGAATTTTACTGCTATAAGGGCAAACGTTTTTACGTGGATTACGAAACGGTGGTTTCGCCCGGTAAAAATCGCGCCGACGCGGAATTTATGAAATTTATGTAGTTTAAAAAAAATCGCGCTAACGTGTATATAATCGATTTTATCGTTCATAATATTATCACGACGGTCGCGCAAAAAAGTTTTTAAAAGCTTTTTAAGGCGTAGTCGTCGTTTAAATAGCTTTGCTTAAACGCCCGATATAAGGGCGAACGGTTTTTAGTTAAAGCGGCATGAACGCGCGGTTTTTAGCGGATAAATTTATAATAAAAATTTACGCCAAAAGAATGAAAATAAAGCGAGCGCGTTCGGCTTGTGCGATTTAAAGCGCGTAACGATAAAATCGGATTAAAGCGGCGCAATCGCTCCGCTTTTTAGGCGGAGCGCGGATCGTGTTTTTTAACGCGATCCTTTTTTGTTTTAATCGTTTAATATTAAAAATCGGTTGAAAAATTTTGCGTTTAATGGTAAAATAACATTAACGGCTTGCAAAAATAAATTTTTGCACCGCTTGCGCTTTTGTTATTTGCTAAAAAGCAAATAACAGCCGTTTTTTGCAATACGGCGCTCGAAAATCCTTGCAAGCAAATTTTCTCGCTTGTATTATAACATTAACGGCTTGCAAAAATAAATTTTTGCACCGCTTGCGCTTTTGTTATTTGCTAAAAAGCAAATAACAGCCGTTTTTTGCAATACGGCGCTCGAAAATCCTTGCAAGCAAATTTTCTCGCTTGTATTATAACATTAACGGCTTGCAAAAATAAATTTTTGCACCGCTTGCGCTTTTGTTATT
>CAZNKA010000075.1:0-6652 GCA_964573495.1 uncultured Acidiphilium sp.
GAGAAATACGAGGCGCATCACAAGGTGCGCATATCGGATGAGGCTATATCCGCCGCGGTAGACCTATCGGTAAGATATATCACGGATAGAAATTTACCCGATAAAGCTATAGATTTAATCGACGAAACCGCCGCCAAGGCGCGGCTAAAAAATTCGGATTTTTCGCAAGAGCTCAATCAAAAGCGCGCGGAATTCGAAATAGCCTCGAACGATAAAGCTTATTATCTTCGCGAAGGTTTAACGAAAGAAGCTTCCGAAGCCGAAACGCGGCGCAAAGTTCTAGCCGAAGAAATCAACGAAATTCAAAAAAATCGCATAAGCAAGCGTTCGTTAACCCGCCCGACGGTTACCGCCGAAGACGTAGCCGCCGTGGTTAGCGAAATAACGGATATTCCGCTCACTAAAATAGAGCGCGACGAAAGCGCGCGGCTTTTAAACTTAGAGCAAGAACTGCACGCGCGCGTTATCGGGCAAGAAGAAGCCGTAACCGCCGTGGCAAAAGCCATAAGGCGTGCGCGCGCCAACTTAAAAGACCCTAACAGACCGATTGGTTCGTTCATATTCGCGGGGCCTACGGGCGTCGGAAAAACGGAACTTTCCAAGGCACTTGCCGAAGCCGTATTCGGCGACGAAAACGCGATTATCCGCATCGATATGAGCGAATATATGGAGAGGGCGTCTTCGAGCAAGCTTATAGGCGCGGCGCCGGGGCTGGTCGGTTACGAAGAAGAAGGGCAGCTTACCGGCAAGGTCAGAAAAAAACCTTTTTCGGTGGTTTTGTTCGACGAAATCGAAAAAGCTCATCCCGACGTTTTCGACTTGATGTTGCAAATATTAGACGACGGAAGACTTACCGACGGCAAGGGTAAAACGGTCGATTTTAAAAACACCGTCATAATAATGACTTCGAACTTGTGTGCGGGCGAAATTCAAAAAACGGTGCCCGCGTTCGGGTTCGGCGCAAAAGAGGAACGCACGGTAAACGCGGCGTTCGAACAATTAAAAAAGCATTTCCGGCCGGAATTTTTAAACCGCGTGGACGATATCGTTTATTTCCGCAAATTAACTTACGACGAATGCGGAAAAATCTTAGAGATATTGTTTTCGGGGCTGAAAAAACGGCTTTCGGGCGCGGGAATAGCGTTGGAAATCGATAATTCCGCCAGACAGGCACTGTTAGCGCGCGGCTACGACGACGAGTACGGAGCGCGACCGCTGAAAAGGGTTTTAAGGCGAGAAGTCGAAGATATGCTGTCCGACGAGCTGATAAAGGGAAATTTGCGTTCGGGCGATAAAATCATGCTTTACGCCGAAGAAGACGGCGGCTCTATAAGATACGCGTTGATTTAATAAAAACGCGGATTTAAGGGTAAAGCGGCTTCAAAAAAACGCAAAAAAACAATGACTGCCGCTTTTTTGCGGCGCGCGGGCTTATAGCCCGAACTTTTAACGGTATTTCGTTAAATAAATAAAGGGAGAAAAAATATGAAAGTAGAAATTAACGGCAAAAACTATCAAGTTAACGACAAACTGCGCGAAGTAATCGAAAAGAAGCTTAGAAAACTCGATAAATATTTCGACGGCGAAGCGGGCGTAAACGTATATTTAAAGCGTGAAAACCGCGATTGCAAAATAGAAGTGGAGCTTCGTTATAAATCGGCTTCGCTCCGCGCTCAGGCATACGCCGAAAACTTTTACGACGGAATCGATTTAGTCGTTCCTAAACTCGAAAAACAAATTTACAAGCACCGTTCCAAACTTGAAAAGCAGCTTCGCGGTTCGGCTTTCGAAGCCGACGCGTTCACTGCCGAAGAGCTTCGTCCCGCAAAAATCGTAAAAACCAAACGCTTCGCGATTCGCGCCATGTCCATAGCGGAGGCGACCGAAGAATTCGAAATGTTAGGGCATACTTTTTACGTGTTCATCGACGAAGCCGACGCGAAAACAAAAGTTTTGTATCTGCGCGACGACGGCGAGTTCGGTCTTATAGATCCCGTAAAAGAATAAATGCGTCAAACGCCTACGGGCGCGAACACGCTTTAAATATAAAAAAGCATAAATCGTAAAATAACAAACTAAAGGGGCGGCGGCGTAAGTCGCCGCCAAAATAAATATGGAAATCGGAATATCTACGGCGACCTTGTTCGGTCGCCTTTACAACGAAGACGCGCTTCCCGTTTTAAACGAACTTGACGCGCGCGTTTGCGAAATCTTTTTAGAAACTTACTGCGAATATACCGAAGATTTTGCGAATCTTTTAAAAAGCAGGCTTGGCGGTTTGCAAGTTCATTCCATACACACGCTTAACACTCATTTCGAGCCGCAGCTTTATTCTACATGCGAACGCACTTACCGCGACGCGCTAGGTATATTCGAAAACTGTTTAAAATCCGCTAAAATTTTAGGAGCGAAAAACTACACGCTCCACGGAAAAGCAAAATTTAAAAAGGGCGTTAAATTCGATAATTATAAAATGCTCGGCGAATACACCGACGAGCTTTGCGTTTTAGCCGAAAAATACGGCGTAAACGTGTGCGTCGAAAACGTGGAATGGGCTTTTTACGATAAGCCCGGGTTTTATTCCGAGCTTAAAAAATACGCGCCCAAACTTTGCGCGTGTTTAGACGTAAAGCAAGCGCGCGTGAGCGGGTTCGACTATAAAAAATACGCCGAAGAAATGGGTGACGGCTTAAAAACCGTGCATTTAAGCGACGTAGACGAGTTCGGAAACACCGCGCTTCCCGATAAAAACGGGAAATTCGATTTCGAAGAACTTTTCAGAGTTTTAAAATACAACGGTTTTAACGGCAACTGTTTAATAGAAATTTATAAAGAAAATTACGAAAATTATTCCGATTTAAAACGTTCGCTCGAATATCTCAGAAACGCGAAGGATAAAATATTTTAAGCGAGATATTATAGTTGCGAATAAAAAACGAAAATATAAATTGCAATAAATAAAAATAGTAAAAATTCGGCAAAAACAGGTTGGCGTTAAAAAGCGTTCGGCGTAGGTTTTAGCCGCAAAAAAAATAAATTTAAATTTTAGGAGTTTGTATGAGGATAGACAAAAAATGGCGCGAACAAATGCGCCTCAGGCTGGATTACAACAACATGATGCGAGCTTACGTAGGCGAAGAAGGCTATTCGGACGCGGATCTTAACGCGGGTAAAGAACTTTGCAAAAAGGCTTTCGAAAACGTTGCAAACGGCAGAGGAAAAGGCATGATGGGCTGGACGGATCTTCCGTACAATCAAGCGGACGTCGTTGCGGATATTTTGGAAACGGCTAAAAAAGTAAGAAGAAATTGCGAATATTTCGTCGTTTTAGGTATCGGCGGCAGCGCGTTGGGACCTATCGCGGTCGCTCAGGCTCTATGTCATTTGCATCATAACGATCTTCCCCGTTCAAAACGCAAAGCTCCTAAATTTTACGTTGAAGATAACGTCGATCCCGAACGCATGCAAGCGTTGCTCGACGTAATCGAACCTTCCAAAACGGTGTTTAACGTTATTACCAAAAGCGGTGCCACAAGCGAAACGATGACGCAATACCTTATCGTTTGGGATATTTTGAAAAAAGCGCTCGGCGACGACGCTAAAAATCATATAATCGCAACAACTTCCGAAACGAAAGGTAATCTTATAAAAATAGCAAAAACCGAAGGATTTAAAACGTTTTATATTCCCGAAGGCGTGGGCGGAAGATTTTCGCAGCTTTGCCCCGTAGGGCTTTTACCCGCGGCGGTTTTGGGCGTCGATATTAAGCTTATGCTCGAAGGCGCGAAGTATATGGATAAAATTTGCTCTAGCAAAGATATGCGCAAAAACCCCGCTCTCATAAGCGCGTTGCTCCAGCACATGTCGCTTTGCCGCGGCAAGAATATCAGCGTTATGATGCCTTATGCGGACAGTTTGAAGTATATGGCGGACTGGTATTGCCAAATTTGGGGCGAAAGCTTAGGCAAAGAAATTAATCGCGAGGGCGAAAAAATCAACGCCGGGCAAACCCCTGTCAAATCGTTGGGGGTAACCGATCAGCACAGCCAAGTTCAGCTTTATACCGAAGGACCTTACGATAAGGTCGTTACCCTAATCGGCGTGGACAGATATCGCACGGAGCAAGTAATAAGCGAAGGTTGCGCGGATATTCCCGACGTAAACTTCTTGTGCGGGCATACCATGAACGAGCTTATATCTGCCGAACGCAGTGCCACCGAATACGCGTTAACGGCAAAGGGCAGGCTTAACCATACGATATATCTTCCCGAAGTAAACGCGTTTACCGTAGGCGAACTTTTGTATTTCTTCGAAATGGAAACGGCGTTTATGGGCGAGATGCTCGAAATCGACACTTACAACCAGCCCGGCGTAGAAAACGGCAAAAACGCGACCTATGCGCTTTTAGGCAGAAAGGGTTACGAGCAAAAGAAAAAAGAACTTTCCGAAGCGACCGCTAAATCGGATAAATACGTTATTTAATCGTAGCGTTGTCGCTTATATTTTGAGTTTTAAAAACGGTAACCGTAATATTTTTCGCACTTTAAAATATATATATAAATAGGGTTCTACTGCGTGAAAAATATGAAAAGACCGACAATCAAAAGCATGCGCGCGCTAGCCGGGGCGGCTATGGCTTGTATAGTCGTCCTTGCGGGGGCGGTGTGCTTTTTTTCTAAAAGCGGCGCGATAACCGTAAGCTCTGCCGAAAACGCGCCCGCATATTTCGGCAATCGAGAAAGCAATAACGTCGCGCTAATGTTCAATTGTTACGAAAACGCCGAAATTATCGAAAAAATAGCCGAAGTTTTAGAAAAAAACGGTGCTCGCGCCACTTTTTTTGTTGGCGGGTGCTTTATAAAAGATAAGCCCGAGCTTATAGCGCGGCTTTTATCCGGCGGGCATGAATTGGGCAATCACGGATATTTTCATAAAAATCACTCAAAACTATCAAAAGAGAGCAATTTAAGCGAAATAAAAAACACGCATAGCGTGGTTAAGGCTCTCGGCGGGGGAGAAATGTATTTGTTTGCTCCGCCTTCGGGCGATTTTTCGAAAACGACGCTCGAATGTGCTAAGTCTTTGGGGTATAAAACGATTATGTGGAGCAAGGATACCATAGATTGGCGCGATAAAAACGCCGAAATCGTTTTAAAACGAGCCACGTCTAACGTTCGCGGCGGCGATTTCGTGCTTATGCACCCTAAGGAGCATACGCTTTCCGCGTTAGAAAAAATATTGGAATATTATAAAAACGCGGGGCTTAACGCGGTTACCGTAAGCGAGTGCTTGCAATAGTTTTACGCGGCGTTTATCCCCAAAACGCGCGAAAACGCATAAAACGTATATAAAACGCGCAAAAAAACACTAATAAATAAACGACTTGCCGCTTTTGCGGCGAAAAACGGAATTAAAAAATGGTTAACGTAAAAACTTATAAAAACGGATTAAGGGTAATAGTAAACGAGCTTGAAAATTTCCGCTCCGTGGCGATGGGAATAATGGTAGGTACGGGCAGCAGTCGCGAAACACCTGACGAAAACGGTATTTCGCACTTTATCGAGCACGTCAATTTTAAAGGCACCAAAACTCGTTCCGCCTACGATATTTCGGACCAGACGGAAGGCGTAGGCGCGCAGATTAACGCTTACACGGCAAAAGACGTAACGTGCTACTACGTAAAATGTACCGACGAGCGTATATCCGAAAGCTTCGAGGTTTTATCCGATTTGTTTTTGAATTCGGTTTATTCCGAAGAAGAACTCGACAAAGAGCGCGGAGTTATAATAGAAGAAATAAAAATGGTCGAAGACACGCCCGACGAGTTGTGCATCGATTCGCTTGCGGACGCCTATTTCGGCGAATTCGGCTACGGAGCCACTATTTTGGGGCCCGAAAAAAACGCCGCGCGCTTTACCCGCGCCGACGTTTTAAAATATAAAAGCAAGCATTACGTTCCGTCTAACACGGTTATTTCGTTTGCGGGCAGAATTAGTTTCGAAAAAGCCGTAGCTTTGGTCGATAAATATTTCGCCGAATTTATCAGCCTAAACAGTTCGATGGATTGCTCGCTTTTCGCACCCGAAATCAAAACGGAATGGAAAAACAACGTGGTAATAAAACAAGTGGAGCAAGCTCACGTCGCGGCGGGATTTTGCTCTGCGGACGGGCGTTCGGAAGATAAAATTCCCGTACAACTTGTAAACTGCGTTTTGGGCGGGGGAATGAGCAGCCGTTTATTTCAAACCGTGCGCGAAAAATTAGGGCTTGCTTATTCCGTTTATTCTTACGTTTCTATTTATAAAGAAGCGGGCGTATTGTATCTTTACGCGGCGGTCAATCCCAAAAACGCGCAAAACGCATACGAAGAATTGCTTAACGAAATGCGCCTTATTTCTCAAAAAGGCATAACGCAAAAAGAACTGGACCGCGCGAAGGAACTTATTAAAGGTTCTACGATTTTGTCTAGCGAAAGCACTTCTTCCAGAATGCTTTCTTACGCAAAACGCTTGCTTTTGTTCGGGCAAGTTTTCGACGCGGAAAAGGAATTAAAACTCGTTTCGGATATAACCTTAGATAAAGCCAACGAAATAGCCGCCAAATATTTTTCGCCCGAAAAAAGGGCAACGGCAATCGTAGGCAAAAACGTTAC
>CAZNKA010000076.1:0-6579 GCA_964573495.1 uncultured Acidiphilium sp.
AACGCAAAAACGTTTATTTGTGTTTTTACGGGCTCGATACCCTTTGCGATATATATTTAAACGGCGAACTTTTAGGCGGCGTTTCGAATTTCCATTTGGAATATCGTTATAACGTTCGCGAGCGTTTGCGCGCGGGTAAAAACGATATAAAATTGTATTTTCATTCGGCTGTAAATTATATAAACGAAAAAGAAAAAGAATATCCGCTCGCTTGCTACGGCACGGCGGACGGCAGGCACGGCGCGCTTTTCGGGTTCGGTCAGATAAGAAAACCCGGCTACTCTTTCGGTTGGGATTGGGGACCCTGTCTTCCCGACGCAGGTATTCATAAGCCCGTAACTCTGGAATGTTACGACGATAAAATAGAAGATTTTTGCATAGCGCAAAAACACGAGAAAAACGGTTCCGTTTTGCTCGAAATCCACACCGAAACGCTTAGCGGAAAGCAATGCGAAATAGTTTTAACAGCTCCCGATAAAACGCAATATACCGCCGTAACTAAAAACGGCAAAGCGCAAATAAAAATAGAAAATCCCGAGCTTTGGTGGCCTAACGGCTATGGCGCTCAACCCCTTTATAACGCCACGGCGGTTATCGTCGGGCAAAATTCCGAAGACGAATATTCTAAAAAAAGCTTGCGCATCGGGCTTCGCGTTTTAAAGGTTTTAACGAACGACGATTGCTACGGCAGAGAGTTTACCATAGAGGTCAACGGCGTTAAAATTTTCGCTATGGGCGCGAATTTTATTCCAACTCGCGTTATAATTTCCGAGCAAAACCGCAAACAGCTCGAAGACCTTACGGATACCGCCGTAAAATCGCATTTTAACATTTTGCGCGTGTGGGGCGGCGGTATGTACGAAAGCGAAGATTTTTACAATCTCTGCGACGAAAAAGGCTTGCTCGTTTGGCAAGATTGCACCGTAGCTTGCACTCAGGTGCGCACGGATAAAGAGCTTGCCGATAATTTAGAAAAAGAATTGCGACTTCACGCAAAGCGCATAAAATCGCACCCGTCGCTTGCTTTAATCGCTGGGAATAACGAAGTCGAGCAAATGATTTTAGACGAAGTTAAGCCCGAAGATTTGCCGCGCGTTAAGGCGGAATACGTGCAGATTTTCGAAAAACATATTCCCGCTGTTTTGAAAGAAGTCGCGCCCGAAGTGTTTTATTGGCCCAGCTCGCCTTGCTCGGGCGGAAATTTTTACAAAACGCACGACCCGAACTTCGGCGACGGGCATTATTGGGGGTGCTATTCCGCGTTCGATTCGCTCGATAAATGCCGCGCGGAATATCACCGATTTTTGTCCGAGTTCGGTTTTCAAGCCTATCCGCCGATAAAAACGATAAAGGAGTTTGCGGAAAAAAAAGATTTAAACCCCGCGTCGCCGGTTATGGATAATCATCAGCGTTCTTTGGCGGCGAACCGCTCGTTCGGCGATAGAATTATGGGCAGATATTTATATCCGCGAAATTTCGGCGATTTCGCTTACGCCACGCAGATGATGCAAGTCGAAACGATAAAGCGTATCGTCGAGCATTTGCGTGCCAACAGGGGGCGTTGCATGGGCGTGATTTATTGGCAATTAAACGATTGCTGGCCCGTTATTTCGTGGTCGTCGGTTGATTGGAAAAACCGCTATAAACCGCTTCAATACGCAGTAAGGCGAATGTATGCTCCCACGATAATCACCGCGGAAGAACACGGCTATATCGCCGACGTTTATATTTCGTCCGAAGCGGCGAAAATATCGGAAGCAACTCTTCGTTTAAGCGTAAAAACCAACGCCAACGAGGTGTGTTTCAGCGAGCAAAAAAATATTAGCGTAACGCCGTTTAAGGCGGAAAAGCTTTGCTATTTCGATTTCGAAAAATATTTAAAAGGGCACGAAAGCGAGCGCTACGTTCATTTCGAGCTTTTAAGCGGCGAAAAAGTTATTTCGCAATATTTTTACGTTGCCGTAAAGCCTAAGGCGTTTAAATATTTGCCGCCGGAATACAAGCTTTCCGTCACGCGGGACGGCGAAAAAACGTTCTTGAATATAGATAGTTCGGTTTTCGTCGATTCAATCGTTTTGGATACTCTTTCGAAAATCGAGTTTAACGATAATTTGTTCTTTTTGGCGGGCGCTCCAGTTAAGGTCGAGCTTAAAAACGCAAACGATTTAACCGACGAGCAAATTCTTTCCGCCGTAGAAATCAGAAGCGTTTACGATATCGCCGCAAAAAACGCGTGATTCGCGCCATAAAAGCAACGATTACATAACAAAGGTGTAAACATGAAGATAATCTATCCGCAAAAAATAATACACGCGCATGGAAAAATAACGGGCGAAAATTTGCTCCTTAATAAAAAAACTTTGCAAATCGGGCTCGCTGAGCGCGACGTAGCCGTTTTAAGCGGCAAATCTTGCCTGATTTTAGATTTCGGAAAGGAAATATCGGGCGGGGTTAGAATTTTAACGTATTTGGCAACGAGCGGAAAAGTTCGTTTGCGTTTCGGCGAATCCGTGGGCGAAACTTGTGCGGAAATAGGCGAAAAAAACGCGACGAACGACCATTCGCTGCGCGATTTTTGCGTTGAATTGCAAAACTATTCGGATATGACTTTCGGTAATACGGGCTTTCGCTTTTTGCGTTTAGACGTTTTAGACGAAAGCTCGAAAATAACTTTAAAAAGCGTGGTTGCCGCGTCCGACGCCGACGAGCGGGCTGAAGTCGGCTATTTCGAATGCGACGACGAACTCGTAAATAAAATCTGGAATACCGCCGCCTATACTTTAAGGTTGTGTATTCAAAACGGATATATTTGGGACGGCGTAAAGCGCGACAGACTGGTTTGGATAGGCGACCTTTATCCCGAAATGCGCGCCGCGCGTTGTTTGTTCGGAGCTACTTCCGAAGTGGAAAATTCGCTTGCTTTTGCCGAAGCCCAAGCGCCGTTGCCCGAATGGATTAATGGTATGACGATGTATTCCATGTGGTGGATATACAATCTTTGCGACTATTACAAGCTGACGCAAAACGAAAAATTCGTCTGTGAACGGTTGGATTACGTTTCGGGTTTGGTCGATATGTTCGACGAATACGTAGACGAAAACGGAAAAACCTCTTTCGGGTATAATTTCGTCGATTGGACTGCGCACTACGCCGAAGGTGACGAGCTCGAAAAAAAGTACGACGAGCTTATCGGCGTTAATTATTTGCTAAGAATTTCAATGCAAAAAGCTGCTTGGCTTTTAAACCTTTTCGGAAAAAACAACGAAAAATGCTTAAAAATATTGCAAAAATTGCAAAAAGCCGATTGCTTTGTAAATAAATACAAGCAAATTGCGGCGCTGGGCGTTTTTGCGGGGGACGTAAGCGAGAATAATAAAAGCGTTTTGCTTAAAAACGGCGCGTTCTCTTTTTCCACGTTCATGAGTTATTTTATTTTAACGGCTATCGCGAATTACGGCGAATACGACCGCGCGTTCGGGCTTATGAAGGAATATTACGGCGCGATGCTCGATTTAGGCGCAACCACGTTTTGGGAAAATTTCGACTTAGATACCGCGAAAAACGCTTCGCGTATAGACAAAATGCCGTGCTCCGAAAAATCGGATATTCACGGCGATTTCGGCAGAGAATGTTATTTGGGCTTTAGGCACAGTCTTTGCCACGGCTGGTCTGCGGGCGTTATAGCTTATCTTGCCGAAACGGTGGCGGGAATATTTGACGAAGGCGACGGCGTTATTCGAATAAATCCGCATTTAAGCGGGCTTAAACGCGTAAAAATCGGCTATCCCGTCGGTGGGGGAGTGCTGAAACTTGAATTAACGGCAAAAAGCGGCGGCGGCACGGACGTAAACATTCTTCTCGCCCCCGAAAACGTTAAGTTGATTATAAACGAATAATAATGTTACTTAATGAAAAAATCTCTTTCGCGGGTAATGGCAAAAGAGATTTTTTTTATTGCAAAAAATCGTTATCCGTTAGCGGAAAATTAAAAAAACAAGCAACTTTGCACTCCGTGTTTATATTTTTTCATAGTTAAATTTTTTGCGCTTTACTTTTTTGTTCGAAACGATTATACTACGATAAAATAAAATATCAACACTGTTCATAAAGGAGTTACAAATTGGATAATAAAAGCAAAAAATCCAAATACATAATCGAAACTGAACGACTAACTAAGGATTACGGATTCGGGCGCGGTGTTTTCGACGTGAATATCCGCGTCAAAAAAGGCGAAACGTTCGGTTTTTTAGGTCCGAACGGCGCGGGTAAATCGACGACGATACGGCACTTGATGGGCTTTTCGAAACCCGATTTCGGCAGCGCGAAAATACTCGGGCTAGAAACGTTTGAAAATTATAGCAAGGTGCTAAATCGCGTAGGGTATATTCCCGGCGAAATAGCATTGCCCGCGGGGCTTACGGGCCGGGAATTCATAAGAATGATACAAGGAATGCAAAACGTCGTAAACGAGGATCGGCTTAACGAAATGCTCGATTTGTTCGAACTAAAAAACAACGTTTTAATCGGTGAAACTAAGCGAATGAGCTTGGGGGTGAAACGTAAGCTTGCCGTCGTAACGGCTTTTATGTCCGACCCGGAAGTTTTGATTTTAGACGAGCCTACAAGCGGACTGGACCCCGTTATGCAAGAAAGGTTTATCGATTTTATTCACAGAGAAAAAGAGCGCGGAAAAACGATTTTATTATCGAGTCATATTTTTTCGGAAATAGATTCTACGTGCGATCGAATAGCTATCATAAAAGACGGAAAAATCGTTTCGGAATTTATAGCAAACGATTTAAAACACGCGTCGCGCAAATTTTACGATATCGAATTCGAGCAAGAGTGCGAGAAAAACGAATTCTTAAAAAAATCGAAAAAAATAAACTCCCTCGTGCTTATTTCGGAAAAGCCGAGCGCGATTTATCTTTCGGTGGACGATAGCGATTTGAACGCGCTTATCGCGATTTTATCCGACCTTAAAGTTTTGTCTTTCAGTAATAAAAAGCAGACGCTGGAAGATTATTTTATGAAATTTTATAAAGAAGATAAAAATTTCGGGGGAGCTTTTGTATGAACGTTATCGAAATAAAAAAATTAACTAAAGATTACGGCGCGGGGCGCGGAATATTCGACGTCGATTTATCCGTAAAAAAAGGCGAAATGATAGGCTTCGTAGGAACTAACGGCAGCGGAAAAACCACTACGATACGGCATATTATGGGTTTTTTAAAGCCCACGAGCGGAACGGTTTTCGTTAACGGGCTTTCTGCATGGGAACATTCCAGCGAAATCGTAAAAAAAATAGGTTACGTTCCGGGCGAAATAGCTTTTCCCGATTTAAAAACGGGCACCGAATTTTTAAAATGTCAAGCGGAATTTTTAGGATTAAAAGATACGTCTTACGCGAACGATTTAATCGAAAGATTGCAACTCGATCCGCGCGCGAATCTAAAGCGCATGAGTAAGGGTATGAAGCAAAAAACGGCGCTTGTAGCCGCGCTTATGGGCGGCGCGCCGATAATCATTCTCGACGAACCTACTACGGGCTTGGATCCGCTTATGCGAGCGGCTTTTTTGGATATTATCAAAGAAGAACACGAAAAGGGCAAAACGATTTTTATGAGCAGTCACAGTTTCGACGAATTGGAAAAAACTTGCGATAAAGTCGCGCTTATAAACGACGGAAAAATCGTCGATATATGCGATATGAACTCGATAAAAAATCGCCCCGTAAAAGATTTTAAAATAGAATTTCATTCGGCGGAAGATTATAATCGTTTTTTAAAAGAAGAATACGAAAAGATTCGTTTGCAAGAGCAATATCATCAAGTTACCATTCGTATTAAAGCGAGCGAAACGGCAAAACTTTTAGGCGTTTTGCATAATTACGACGTTAAATTCATTTCGGAATTGCCTTATACTCTCGAAATGCACTTTAAAAATATTCTTTTTCAAAATAAAGGTTAACCATTGAAGAATCGAACCGATAAAGTTTTATCGGCGCGGCTCTTCAATGGTTAAAAGGAGTAATAATTATGTTTAGTAAAGCTTTATTTAAGCAATCTTGCAAAGCTAACGGAACGATGTGGGCGATTATAACGTTCGCCACTTGTTTTATGCTTGCATGCGTTATGTTGATTTCGGGAAACGGAAACATAGGCGCGGTAAAAAATTCAATTCAAGATACGATTATCACTAAAGAAATCGATTCTCA
Organism: uncultured Acidiphilium sp.; assembly: GCA_964573495.1. GTDB lineage: Bacteria > Bacillota > Clostridia > Christensenellales > Borkfalkiaceae > HGM11416. The sequence continues at coordinate 6,218 of CAZNKA010000076.1, forward strand.
AATGCAAAAACGCGCGATTTCTTATTATGAAAACGCGAACGACGGATTGGAAAAATTCGATTCTCTGTTTTGCGAAAACGCAACCGAAGTTTTTTCTTATCTTACTTGGCTTAAAAATATGCCGAATCAAAGCGATTTTATCGATTTAAACACATACGCCGCCGCCGTGAACGCTTGGCAAAACGCCGCTCCCGAAGCGAACACTTCTGCGGGTAAAAATTTTGCGCAACAAGTTACCGAATGGCAAAACGCGGTTCCGCAAAAGGGCGAGTTCCGAAGCGAAGCGGAATATCTCGCGGCAATGCAATCTTGGCAAAGCCAATCGCCGGCAACGCAAGAAGTCGCTATAAAAACCGCGTACG
>CAZNKA010000077.1:0-6561 GCA_964573495.1 uncultured Acidiphilium sp.
GACGCCGTAAAAATGGCGACTAAGGTGCCCGCCGATATTCTTAAATTAAACAAGGGAGAAATTGCGGCGGGTAAAGACGCCGATATTATCGCGTTCGATAACGATATAAACGTTTCGGCGGTATTCGTCGGCGGCAAAATCGTCTAAAATACGTTAAAACGGCTGAAAACGCGGCAAAACCGCGGGATTCAGATATTATAGGTTTTATTTTAATTCGGCTTAAGCTCAAGCGTTTTGGGCGGACGTTATTTTAAGCGTTCGTTCGACGGCGGATAGCCGAAGAAATCAACGTATCTTTGATAAAACGAAATATAGTTGTTAAAGCCGCAACGTTCGAATATTGTCGTGGGTTTTTCGCCTTCCGAAAGCAGTTTTTGGGCGTAAAGAAGCCTTTTTGTCGTGATATATTTTTTTGGCGAAGTTTTAACTTCTTGCTTAAAAAGCCTAAAAAAATGAGTTTCCGATACAAAAACATGCTCGCAAACTTCTTTTACGTCCGCGATTTTTAACAGATTGGCGTTTATGTAATTCAAGGCGTCGGTTATCGTTTGCGAAGCGCGTTCGTGCTCTTGCGCGACGACGGAATCGTGAATTTTAAGATTATAACAGAGTTCTATCAATAAATTATTCAAAAGCAGATTGAAATCGCTTTTTTCAAGGTGTGCGTTATACGCGTCCGTTTTAGAAAAAATATTTATTATATTAGGCATATTTTCGCAGTTTATAACTTCGAATTTGCAAGGCAACGAATCCAACAGCTCGGTTAAGTGTTTCGCGTTTTTTACCAGAATGTTTATTCTGTTATATTTTTTGTTGCTTTCCACTTCGATGCTGTGATAGCGCGCGGGGCGGGTAATTACCAAGTCGTATTTTTTCAAAGAGTAATTAAGACCTTCCGTTAAATAATTTGCCGTTCCGGATATAAAAAATATTAATTCGTATGCGTTGTGGCAGTGTGTGGAATACGTTTGCGAAACGATTGCGTCTTGATGATTGTAATAAAAATCTAATTCTTGTCGGACTTCGGCGGTTTTTTTCATTATCGTTACCTCGTTACAAAATTATATATCAAAACGAGAGTAACGTCAAACAAAAAAGTGCTTTTCTTAATGAAAAACGCAATTTTCTATTTTTACATTTGATTTTTTATATCGTAATAAAACATAACGGAGGTTAAAATGAAAAAATTAAATTTAGCGATAATAGGTCAGGGCAGAAGCGGAAAGGATATTCACGGCGGATATTATCTTTCCGATAAAAACGCGTATTACAACGTAAAATACGTCGTTGACGAAGACGCGCGTAGAAGAGAGATTTCTAAGCAGCGCTATAACGGATGCGAGGTTTTTTCGGACTATCGCGAATTGTTCGATAAAACCGATATAGATTTAGTGGTTAATTCCACTTTTTCGTATATGCATTTTGCGATTACCAAAGAGCTTTTAGAGCACGGCTTTAACGTTTTATGCGAAAAACCCTTCGTTCGCAATCAATATGAGTGCGAAGTTTTAACCAATCTGGCAAAACAAAAAGGGTTGGTTCTCGCAGTGTTTCAGCAAACTTTTTACGCGCCCTTCTATCAAGACGTTTTGCGCATAATACGCGAAAAAGAATTGGGCGACGTTTTGCAAGTAAGTATCCGCTACAACGCGCTTGCTCGTCGGTGGGATTGGCAAACGTTGCAGAAAAAAATGGGCGGCAACTCGTTTAACACCGGACCTCACCCCTTCGGAATGGCTTTGGGTATTTTAGACTTCGATAAAGATTGGAAAATCGAGTTTTCGAAATTAACGCATACGCCTATGTCGAGCGGCGATTCGGACGATTATTGCAAAGTTATTTTAACCGCGTCGAATAAGCCGATTATAGACGTCGAAATAAACAATACCGACGCTTTTTCCGGCTATAACGTAAAAATTCAGGGGACGCGCGGCACGTTTAAGTGCAATACCGCTAATTACGAGAAAAAATACATCGTCGAAGGCGAAAATCCCGAAAGACCGGTTATTGAGGGCATACTTCAAGATGAAAACGGAAATCCGCAATATTGCTCCGAAAACCTAATTTCTCATTCCGAAAGAGGCACTTATAACGGAACCGCGTTCGATGTAGGCACGGCTAAAATATACGAGGATTTATATTATAAAATCACAAGCGGGCGCGAAATGTACGTAACCTTAGATATGGTTAAAGAAATCGTAAGACTAATCGAGCAATTATATGCCGGCAGCGAAATGCCCGTTAAATATTGATTTGTCGGTTCGTTTTTATAAAGAACGGCTATAATGAGGCTTATTTTTGCGAGTGCTTTCGTGCGTAAAAAATAAGCGAAAGTGCCGATAACGGGCTTATAGGGGTACTTTTTGTAATGTGCTCGTCATTCTGCCCACACGCGCCTCGTCATCTTGAGCGAAGTCGAAAGATCTAGGCGCGTTATCTAACAAATCGCGCAAGCAAGTTAACTAGCTTGCCTTGGGAAGAAGGCTTTCTTGTAACGACAAAAAACCCGCAGGGCTTAATTGCTCTGCGGGTTTAGTATTTAATATGTAATTGGTTTGCGCGAATTATGCGTTTTTCATAATTGTGGTCATTTCGGTAAGAGCATCGCCCGTTATGCCTACGGGAACAAGCATACAGTTGCCGTTTGCGTAACCCGCTTCTACCAAACTGTTGTAAAAGGATTTTGCGTCTTCGTCGTTAAGTACTGCAGAAACGGCATCTCGAACGATTTCGTTATTTTTGTAATAATCGATCATATCGTCGGTTGCTTTGAATTCAAGAATAACGGCTTTGTTGCCGGTAATTAATCCGCCCTTAAGAAAAACGTGAACGGTTACGGCAATTTCTTTGCCTTCGTTGTTTGTAACTGACTTAAAATCATCAGTGAGCCCTTCGACTGTTTCGGATTGTTTATATCCTTCGGCTTCGAAAGCTTTTTTAACGTTAGGATAAGTGTTTACGCAAGCTACTAACGAAAGAGACATAACGATGAGTAACGCGAGCGCACAGATTTTGCTTAATTTTTTCATTTTAAAATACCTCCGTATCGTTTATGTTATTATTGTAGCAGAAAGAACGATAAAATGCAACTGTTTTTCGCAGACATTTTAAATTTTTATGTTGGTTTTGTGAAAAAGTATATCAAATATCAATACGTCTGCCGAATTATTATTAAAAAATGAACAAACTTTTATTTTGTGTTTAATAAAAAAACCGCCGAGGAGCTTTGCGCTTTGAGGCGGTTTTCAATATCTTGTTTAGTCTTTTCTGTTGATGACGGTTACGTCTAAGTCTACGCCATAGCCGCCGTCCTTTCCTTTTACGATGGTAATTTTACCGGTTTTTGCGTCTTTATTTACGGTTTTGCTTTTACCGCCGGTTATAATTCCGTCTAAATCGAAGCTGTATTTGTCCATATCCTTAAGGTATGGGATAAGTTCTGCGGCTTTATCTTCGGGAATGTATCCTATGTGGTGGCAACCGGTGCCGGTCCAGTCGAACACGTAAACTTTAACTTTGTCGCCGTCCAAAAGCAAGCCCATTTTTTTGAATTCTTGCTCGGCTATTTCCCAAACGGTGTCGTTTTCGTATTCTTCTTTTATTTCCGAAGTTTTTAAGCCGTCGTATTTATCTAAATAACCCAGCCGTAACCCTTCTTTGATTTCGGCTTCTAAAATATCTTTAACTTTTACGCCTTTGTCGTTTTTCTTGCCGTCGACGTCGATTTTTATGCCGGTAACTTCGTAAATCGCTTCTTTTGGCGCGTAAATGAGTTTGCGCGCGCGCTTGGTCGCGATTCTGCTTAAAAGGTCGGCGTTTTCGGTCGGGTCGAGTTTGTTTTCGTCTTTAGGCTTTTGCTCTTTGGCTGGCGTTTCGATTGTTTCGGGCGCTTGCACCGATTCGGGTATTTGCGCAACTTCGGGCGTTTGCGCCGTTTCGGTTGCGGGTTCCGCTGCTTTTTCTTCGGTGGCGGAAGGCGTTTCGATTGTTTCTGGCTTTTCCGTTTCCGTTGCAGGCTCTTCGGTAGGTTTTTCGTCTATAACCGCCTTATCTTCGGTTGCTTCGGAAATTATTTCGGCAACCGTTACTATTTCTTTGGTTTTTTCTTCCGCAACGATAGGTTCTTCGACCGTTTCGATTTTTTCTTCCGCGGCGATAGGCTCTTCGGCGACTATCGGTTCAACGGGCGCGACCTTTTCGTTTTTATCGGCGTTTACGGGTTTTTCTTCCGCTTTTTCGGGCTGAGCCGGTTTTTCTTTAACCGTTTTTTCTTTTTTCAGCTTTTCCGATTTTTGCTTTTCGGGTTTGCCTGTTTGCGCGCTCGTTTGTTCGCTTGATTTTTGTTTTGCCGTTCCTCGAGCCTGTTTTTTATCGTTTTGCTTTAAGTCGTCGGCATCCGCTTTATCTTTTTGGTCGTTTATTAAAGCGGGGTTGGTCGCGATTTTCGCCTTGGGCTTTGCTTCTGCGGGTGTTTTTGTTTTTATCGCATTTTTTTCGATTTGTTCCGAAGTTTTTACGGGATGCGGTTGCATCGTCGGTCTATAAGCTTCGGCGCGTTTTATATATATCGAAATATTTTCGCCGCCGGCAATCAAGCGTTTGCATTTTGCAGCCTTGCGGCGCCTCGATCTTAATTTTGCGGGCAAATTGTTTCCGCCGTAATAATTCATGTATACCTCTTTCTTTGGGGCGGCGTTAAAGTCGCCGCGGTTATTTTATCGAGCCGATTAAAGCGTTTATAATTATAAACGATTAAAACCAAAATGTCAATAGCATTTTATAAGTGAGCGAATATAACGCATAAAATTTCAAAAACATTTTATTTTAAGGCTTTGCAAAAAAAATCAAATAAATATTATGTTTCTCGCGCGCGCACGCATGAACATATTATTATATAGTCGTGCGCGTAAGTAAAGTGCTGCTTTTTAGGTGTATCGGTATTTGTTTTCTAAGCGGCAGCCGTTTGACATTTCTTTCGTAAAATTATATAATTAAACTATGGCTAACGAAGAAATTTTAAAAAATCAAACAGCCGCGTGCGGAGAAAAAAAGCGCGTGGTCGTCGGAATGAGCGGGGGAGTGGACAGCTCGGTTGCCGCTCTGCTTTTAAAAGAGCAGGGCTACGACGTCGTAGGGCTGTTTATGAACAACTGGGACGAAAAGGACGAAAATGGTTGTTGCTCTGCCGAGCAAGACTACGCCGACGTTCGTCGCGTTTGTTCCGCTATAGGTATTCCGTATTATTCGGTCAATTTTTCAAACGATTATTTAGAGCGCGTGTTTTCGTATTTTATCGACGAGTATTCAAAAGGAAGGACGCCTAATCCGGACGTGCTTTGCAATCGCGAAATAAAATTCGGGCCGTTTAAAGATTACGCGCTTCAGATGGGCGCCGACTTTATCGCTACGGGGCATTATTGCGGAATTCGTCATGACGGCGACGTGCATTATCTTTTAAAAGCCAAAGACGCGAATAAAGATCAAACGTATTTTTTAAATCAGCTTTCGCAGTCGCAGCTAGACGGGGTGTTGTTTCCGCTTGCGGGCATCGAAAAACCCGCCGTTCGCGCCATTGCCGAAAAGTATGATCTTTATACCGCGCGCAAAAAAGATTCCACGGGCATTTGCTTTATAGGCGAGCGTAAGTTTCGCGAGTTTTTAATGAAGTATATTCCCGCCCGCGAAGGACTTATAAAAACTTACGACGGCAGAACGCTAGGTAAGCATTACGGCTTGATGTATTATACTCTCGGTCAGCGCAAGGGATTAAACGTCGGGGGGCAACCCGGCGATGAAGGGCGCTGGTTTGTCATCGAAAAAGATTTAAAAAACAATATTCTTTACGTCGCTCACGAAAACGAAGAACGTCTTTATTCGAGCGCGTTGTTTTTAAAAGAATGTAATTTTATTCCGAGTGCTCCGACCGAAGCCGTTTTTAGGTGCAACGCGAAGTTTCGCTATAGGCAACCGGAGCAGGGCGTTACTCTTTATACGCTTTCCCAAGGCGACGAAGGTTTTGCGGAGGGTTATCGTTATCGCGTGGATTTCGACGAAAAACAGCGAGCCGTTACCGAAGGGCAGTATTGCGTTTTCTACGATAGCGAAAAATGCCTTGGCGGCGGGGTTATCGAAAAGGTAGTTTTATAAGTTTTTAATCGCAAAAACCGCGAAAAAACTCTTTTTTAAAATAAAACGATAAAAAATTAAAAAAGTGCGTTAAAACGTTTGACTTTTTTTCCTAAAAGTAGTTTAATAAGCAAGCATCGTTTTTAGGGCGTGCGTAAAAACGCCGCTCGGCGTGCAAAAAATGCCTAAAAGCACTGCATTTTAAAAGATTTAAAAGTTTTTTAAGAAATTTTAAAAAAGTGCGTTAAATCGTTTGACATTTTTCGTCAAATATGGTTTAATAGGCAAGCATCACAAATGAAGGGGTTGCCGAAAGGCAATCGGCACAAAAAAGATTTTAAAAAACTTTAAAAAAGTTTGTAAAAACAGTTGACAGTGCGAATTCATTGTGATATAATGTTTAGGCTGTCTAACAAGGCGGCACTCGTTGAACGG
>CAZNKA010000078.1:0-6552 GCA_964573495.1 uncultured Acidiphilium sp.
AAATTAAAAACCTATTAAAACTTGTTTAACGCTATGCGGAAGCATCTTTTTAAGTCATTCTTTATCTTTAACCGGAAGAAAAACCCTAAACTCCGCGCCCTCGCCCGGGGCTGAATAAGCTTCTATCCTGCCGCCGCTTAATTTTACTATTTTATCCGCTATCGAAAGGCCCAATCCGTTGCCTTCGCTTTTATGCGAACCGTCGCCCTGAAAATATTGCTCGAACACGCGCGCCAGCGTTTTTTTATCCATACCCGGTCCGTCGTCTTTTACCGAAAAAACTATTAAATCTCTTTGTTTTTTAAGAGAAACTAAAACCGTCCCGTCCTTTTTGCCGTATTTTACGGCGTTCGAAAGCAGGTTTATCGCCACCTGCGTAAAAAGATCTGCGTCCCAATAATATTCGATTTTTTCAAGCTCGGTCTTAACAGTTATGTTTTTTTCTTTGATAGGCTTTGCGAGCATTATGGCGGCTGCTTCGATATTTTCGTCTAATCGGAAAAGTTTTTTGTCGAAAACCACGGATTGTCCTTCGAGTTTGCTTAGAAGCAAAGTGTTTTTTGCAAGTTTTAAAAGTCGCGAACTTTCTTGATAAATGATTTCGGCGTATTCGCGGCGCTCTTCTTCGCTTACTTTATCAGCCATAAGCAGTTCGGCGAAACCGTTTATCGAAACGATAGGTGTTTTAAGCTCGTGCGAGAAATTGGAAACGAAGTCGCTACGCATGATTCTGGTACTTTTAAGCTCGCGCGCCATAACGTTTATATCCCGCGCGATTTGCCCGAACAACGCCTTATTTTCTGGAACTTCCACGTCGAAATTACCGCTTGCTATTTCGCGCAGAGCGCGTTTGTATAATTCGTACGCCTCGGAAAGCTGTTTGGATAAAAAAGCCGCTATGGTTATGCCCAATATGCACGATGCGCCGAACGCCGCCGCCAAATAGACGGTGAAGTTCGCTTGCGGAATTATAAGCCTGAACTTAAAAAGCAACGCGAATACGAACAGCGTGAACGTTTGCGAAAACAATATACTTGCGAAAACCACTAGAATTATGCGCATCGCAAGCGATTTTTCAATCCTTTCAAACATTTTTAACTCCCCTATAACCTAATCCGCGAACGGTTACCACGTCTATCTCCGAAAAACACGAGATTTTGTTGCGTATGCGATTTATGTGAACTTTAACGGTATCGGAAAAAGTGTCGCTTTCGTAGCCCCAAAACTCGTCCATAAGCTGATTTTTGGTAAAAATGCGCTCGGGATAAGAAAGCAACTTAAAAAGTATTAAAAATTCCTTTTTGGAAAGCAAAGCCGTTTGCCCCGCTTCGTCGTAAACCGAAAGCTTTTCGTAATCTAAGGTAACCGAACCTATCGTAAGCTTTTTTTCGCGACGAAAATCGGCGCGCTTTATAAGCGCGTTAATTCTTAAAACCAGCTCCTCGTGGTCTATGGGCTTAACCATATAATCGTCCGCGCCGCAGCTGAAACCTTCGCGCTTATCGTCGATACTTTCTTTTGCGGTGGCGAGTATAATGGGAATTCCGTTGCCGTCCGCGCGGATTTTTTCGACCAGCTCGAACCCGTTCATGTGCGGCATCATGACGTCCGCCACCATAATATCCGGCTCGCCCGTTTTCAAAGCTTCCAACGCTTGCTTTGCTCCGTTGGCGGGTATTACGTTAAACCCTGATTTTTTTAAGCGAATACTCATAAGTTTTAAAATGTTTTCTTCGTCTTCTACGACTAATACGTTGTACATAAGCGCTCCTTTGCCCGACGGGGCGGTGAAAAATAAAAATCAAATAAAAAAAGGCGATTTTTTTCGCCCTTAAAAAATTTTTTTAAGTTTTTTGTTTAAAGGCGATTATTTTACCGAATTTTAACTTTTCGGGGATTATAATAAGGGCGTAAAGTGAGTTGAGGCAAAAAACCTTAACCCTTTACCCTAAATTAACCAACCCATCTCCTTCTTTTTTTTGCAAGCGTTAACAGCGCTTGCGGCGGGAAAACGGATACCTTCACCGTTTTCCCGTTTTATTTTGCCGAAAAATTTGCAAAAAACGCGATTCGCGCAAAATTCGCAAGTTTTTTGCAAAAAAGGAGTTTTTTACTTTCGCGCCGTTTTTAACGAATATTCGCCGCCCCTTTATTTATGCGTAAATTAAACGTTGAACTTAAACAAAACGACGTCGCCGTCTTTCATAACGTATTCTTTGCCTTCGGAGCGGACTTTGCCCGCTTCTTTGGCTTTATTATAGCTTCCGCAATCCAAAAGCGTTTGATAATCGACTATATCCGCCTTGATAAATCCGCGCTCGAAATCGGAGTGAATTTTGCCCGCGGCTTGCGGAGCTTTAGTGCCCGCCGTTATAGTCCAAGCGCGCGTTTCCTTCTCGCCCGCGGTGAGATAGCTTATTAAACCGAGCAAACGATACGAAGCTTTTACGAGCCTGTTAAGCCCGCTTTCTTTAAGCCCTAAAGCTTCTAAAAACATAGCGGCGTCGGACGGTTCTAAAAGCGAGATTTCTTCTTCGGTTTTAGCGCAAATAACCATAACTTCGTTGCCTTCTTCGGCGGCGAATTTTTTAACGCGCGTAACCAAAGGCAACTCGTCTTCGGGCTTACCCATATCGCCTTCGCCTATGTTAGCGGCGTAAAGCACGGGTTTGGTGGTAAGCAAAAACAAATCGTCGATATATTTTTGCTCGTCTTCGTCGAATTCGAGCGAGCGCACCGGCTTTTCGCTTGCCAAACAATCGTAAACGCGTTGCAAAAGCGCGGCTTCGATCTGGTATTTTTTATCGCCGGTTTTTATATAGCTTTTAGCCTTATCCAATTTTTTGGTAACCGCTTCGAGATCTGCTAAAATCAGTTCCAAATTTATTATGGAAATATCGCGCAGCGGATCTACGCCGCTTTCTACGTGAGTTACGTTTTCGTCTTCGAAACAGCGCACGACGTGAACTATCGCGTCGACTTCGCGTATGTGCGACAAAAATTTATTGCCCAAACCTTCCCCGTGCGACGCGCCTTTAACCAGCCCCGCTATATCGACGAACTCGATGACGGCGGGGGTTATTTTTTTACTGTCGTACAAAGCGGCGAGCTTATCTAGGCGCTCGTCCGGCACGGCTACGACGCCGACGTTCGGTTCTATCGTGCAAAACGGAAAGTTAGCCGCTTGCGCGCCTGCATGCGTTATCGCGTTGAATAACGTGGATTTGCCTACGTTGGGAAGACCTACTACCCCTAATTTCATGATATATCTGCCTTTGCCGACCGCTACGCCCGCAAAAAACCTTGCACGGCTTTAGCTTATCTTTGGTTTATAAATCGGCTTAAATTATTTTTCCTAATATATTATACGATAAAAATTCGTTTTTTTCAATAATTTGTTGCTTATTTATCGATTTTGTGTTAGAATAATTTAACTAAAAAACGATTTCGGCACTTTTTTACCCCCTTTTTAGGAGAATTATGGATTATAAAAGCTATATAGCAAAAAAACTTAAAGTCGAAGGCGTATCGGAAGAAGAAATAGCGGGTTGGCTTTTGCCCACTCCGTCGCAAGATATGGGCGACTACGCTCTTCCCTGCTTCCGCTTCGCGAAAATATTGAAAAAATCACCCGTTTTAATAGCGCAAGAATTATCCGAAAGCTTTCAAACGGACGGCGTTATAACCAAAGCTCAAGCCGTTAACGGCTATTTAAACTTCACCGTGGACAGAGAGGGCTTTTGCAAGCGCACGCTGGACGAAGTGCTCGCCGCGGGGGATAAATACGGATCTTCGAACGTAGGCGCGGGCAAAACGATTTGCCTGGATTATTCTTCGATTAACATTGCGAAGCCTTTCCACATAGGGCATCTTATGACGACCGTTATAGGCAGCGCGCTTTATAAAATTTTCGCGTTTTTGGGCTATAACGCAGTGGGCATTAACCACTTGGGCGATTACGGCACGCAGTTCGGCAAACTTATTTACGCTTACAAGCATTGGGGCGACGAGCAAGGCGTTAAAGAAGGCGGCATAAAAGAACTTACCCGCCTTTACGTTAAATATCACGAATACGCCGAAGAACACCCCGAAGCGGACGACGAAGCTCGCGCTTATTTTAAGGCTATAGAAGACGGAAATCCCGAAGAATTAGAGCTTTTTAATTGGTTTAAGTCGCTCACTTTAGCCGAAACCGAAAAAATTTACGACCTTTTAAACGTCAAATTCGATTCTTACGCGGGCGAAAGCTTTTATAACGACAAAATGCAACCCGTAATCGATAAACTAAACGAAAAAGGCTTGCTCGTTAAAAGCGAAGGCGCATCGGTAGTGGATTTATCCGCCTACGATATGCCGCCCTGCATAATTTTGCGCTCGGACGGAGCTTCGCTTTACGCCACTCGCGATTTAGCCGCCGCGCTCTACCGCAAAAACACTTACGACTTCGATAAATGCCTTTACGTGGTAGCCTATCAGCAAAACCTACACTTCAAACAGATTTTTAAAGTGTTGGAACTTATGGGCGAGCCTTGGCATAAAGATATGGTTCACGTTGCGTACGGAATGGTTTCGCTGGAAGACGGCGCAATGAGCACCCGCAAAGGCAAAGTCGTTTGGCTCGAAGACGTTATAAATAAATGCATCGAAAAATGCTACGGCGTTATCGACGAGAAAAATCCCGACCTCGAAAACAAAAAACAAATCGCGCGCGACGTAGGCGTGGGCGCGGTGATTTTCGGCGCGCTTTCGAATAATAAAATTAAAGACGTGGTGTTTTCTTACGACCGCGTACTTAACTTCGACGGAGAAACCGGACCTTACGTTCAATACACCGCCGCAAGATGTTCCGGCGTTTTGGCTAAAGCGGATTGCGATTTTTCGTCGTTCGAGCTACCCGAAAATTTAGCCGCTTGCGAATACGACGTTATATCTCAGCTTTCGGCTTTCCCCGCAGTGGTTGCCTCTGCCGCTGAAAAATACGAGCCCTCTTTCGTAACGCGCTACGCGATAGAACTTGCCAAATTATTTAACAAATTCTATTTCGAATGTAAAATTTTAACCGCCGAAAACGAAAATCTCGTTAAATTCAGGCTTGCCGTTTGCAAAGCCACGCGCACCGTGCTTAAAAACGCGCTCGCGCTTTTGGGCATTTCCGCGCCCGAACGCATGTAATCTTCACACACGTCGTTTTTAATAATTTTTTAATAACCGTATAAGCTAAACAAAATAAGCATGCAAGATAATACGCGCGAAATATCATGAAAAAATTAGTCATTTTCGATTTAGACGGAACGCTTTTAAACACTTTAGGCGATTTAAATCGTTGTATGAACGAAGCGCTTTCAAAAAACGGACTTCCGCCCGTTTCGGTCGACCAAACACGGCGATATATCGGCTACGGAGCCGAAAAATACGCCGAAAGCGCCGTAGGCGCGGCTTCGGATAAAAAGCAAAAATGCCTTGCGGACTACAACGAAATATATAACTCCTGCGATAATTCGCAAACCTTTTTATACGACGGATTAGACGAACTTTTGCTTAAACTTAAGCGTTTAGGCATAAAAACAGCCATCGTTTCGAACAAGCCGCAACCTTCTACCGACGTAGTTTACGATAAGTTTTTAAAAAAATATAAATTCGACTACGTTTACGGGCATCGCGAAAACTTCAAACACAAGCCCGAACCCGATTGCGTAAATCACGTTTTATCCGTTTTGGGCATAAACAAAGCCGACGCCGTTTACGTAGGTGACAGCGAAGTAGACGCGCAAACCGCAAAAAATTGCGGAATAGACTTTGCGGCGGTTACATGGGGGTATCGCGATAAAAAAACTTTGAAAAAGGCAGGTGCAAAGTGTTTTGCAAAAAACGCCGACGACCTTTTTAATAAAATTATTTTCTACTTAGGGAGGAAACGTATGAAAAAACTTTTTAACGAATTCAAAGCCTTTATTTCACGCGGCAACATTCTGGATATGGCTGTCGGCGTAATAATCGGTTCTGCGTTCACGGCTATCGTTACCGCGCTGACGGACGGCATTTTAAAGCCGCTTATCAACGGCGTTATCTTTTTGATTAACGGCGGAAACGAATCCGAACAAATTTACACGTTTTTACATAAGGCTTACGCGGACGGAACGCTCGATTTAGCCAATTCGATTTATATCGATTGGGGCGCGTTTATAAGCGCGATTATTAACTTCTTGCTTATCGCGATTACCATTTTCGCTATCGTTAAAATCATCAACAAAATCCGCGAAACGCTCGATTATAACGAAGTTATGAAAAACGGTATTCAACGCAAATTAGACGCCGACGAACAGCTTAACGACTTAGAAAAAAAGTGGATGAAACACATGCAAAAAAAGAACCCCGCTATGGTTCCGCATAAAACCGAAGTCGTAGAACCCGAGCCGCCCGCCGAGCCCGAACCTTCGTCTACGGATAAACTGCTCGCTCAAATATTAGAACAATTAAAACAAAACGAAACGAAATAGAATATTAAAATATTAAAAAGCCCACCTATAGGTCGATTATCGGCCACTTGGCGGG
>CAZNKA010000079.1:0-6505 GCA_964573495.1 uncultured Acidiphilium sp.
GGGGTATCTTAAGAAATACCAGCTGGAGCACACAAAGGTGTCGAGCGTGTCCGGGTCGCGAGTGGCTTCGCCGCCGCAGTTCGGGCATTTCGTATGCATAAAGCCTTCGTGCTTGGCAAGGGGAGATTTACCGTCCGGCTTAAATTCCACGTCGTAAGGCAAAAGTACGGGCAAATCTTTTTCGGGAACGGGAACGATGCCGCATTTTTCGCAATAGACTACCGGGATGGGCGCACCCCAATATCTTTGGCGCGAAACGAGCCAGTCGCGTAGGCGATAGTTTACTTTCGCACAGCCTTTATTCGTTTCGGAAAGCTTTTTTAAAACTTCGCGTCTGCCTTCTTCGCCCGTAAGTCCGTCGAACGAAAGGCTGTTTATCATAATGCCGTCGTCCACGTAGGGCAGTTCGTCGTCGCCCTTTGCGGAATGAATTACTCTGTTTATAGGCAAGCCGTATTTTTTGGCGAACTTAAAGTCGCGCTCGTCGTGCGCGGGGACGCCCATAACCGCGCCCGTGCCGTAAGAAGCGAGCACGTAATCGGCGGCGTAAATAGGTACTTTTTTATTGTTTATGGGGTTAATCGCATACGCGCCTATAAACACGCCCGTTTTTTCGCGCGCGGAAGATAAACGCTCTATTTCGTCGATTTTCGCGGAATTTTCTATATACGCTTCTACCGCTTCTTTTTGTTCGGGCGAGCAAAGTTTTTTAACTAACGGATGTTCGGGGGCGAGTACTACGTAAGAAACGCCGAAAATAGTATCCGCTCTGGTGGTGAAAACCCTGAAAGTATCTCCGCTTTCGGCAGTGAATTCAATTTCTCCGCCGATTGATTTGCCAATCCAGTTGCGTTGCATGGCTTTAGTTTTTTCGGGCCAGTCGAGCTTATCGAGGTCGCGCAAAAGTTCTTCGGCGTAATCGGTTATTTTAAAGAACCATTGCGTTAAATCTTTGCGAATAACCTGAGAGTCGCAGCGTTCGCACTTGCCGTCTATAACTTGTTCGTTGGCTAAAACCGTCGAGCAAGAAGGACACCAGTTAACCGGGGCGTTCTTTCTGTAAGCCAAACCTTTTTTATAAAGTTGCAAAAACAGCCACTGCGTCCATTTATAATAATCGGGCATGCAAGTTTTAATTTCGGAGGACCAATCGAACATGGCGCCCATGGCTTTTAGCTGCCGTTCCATGGTTTCGATATTTTTAACCGTAGAATCTTGCGGGTGCACGCCCGTTTTTATCGCGTAGTTTTCGGCGGGAAGCCCGAACGCGTCGAATCCCATGGGTTGAAAAACTTCGAAGCCTTTCATTTTTTTATATCTTGCATAGCTGTCGGTAGGGCCGTAGTTATACCAATGACCTACGTGGAGCTTCGCCCCCGAAGGGTACGAAAACATTTCCAGGCAGTAAAATTTTCTGTCCGCGTTCTTTTTGTTAAACGTATTCAGTTTAGTAGCTTCCCACTTGGCTTGCCACTTTTTTTCAATTTCCTTCATGTTCATAAAGGACCTACCTCCGATTTGCTTTTGCCCGCAGAAGCGGACTTTAGCCTACATTATTGATGATTTTAACCTTTTTATTATATCATGATTTTTTTCTTAATTCAAACGTTTTAACGCACAATAAAAAAAACGTCGTGTTCTAAATTGAATATCTTGCCCTTTTTTTGTTGAATTAACTGCGAGTTTGTGATATTATATATACGCTAAGGCGAACTTCGCCTCGCTTTATTAACGCACTTTTGCGTTTTCGGGTTGTACTGAAGATATTATGGACGAATTACGTTGCTTAGACGAAAAGCAGATTAAAATAGAAAAAAGATTGCGCCTTGCTAAAGAATATTTAGTCGTTTTTTTTGCAACCGTTTTGTATACCGTAACCACTTACATGTTCGTTTTGGGTAACGGGTTCGCGTCTAGCGGGTTTAGCGGCGTTTTGGTTATGATCGAAAAGTTGTTCGATTTGAATTCGGGCGCCTTTACCTTGTTTTTTATGAATTTGCCTTTTTTAATTTGGGGCTGGTTCACGCTTTCTAGAGATTTCGCCATAAAAACAACGATGAGCGTAGTCGTGATGTGCCTCGGTTTTTATATTTTGGGGTTGTTGGGCGATAAAGTTTCGTTTTTACATTTTTCAACCGAAACGACCGTGTTCGTTCAAGTAGACGGGCAATCCGTAGTCGCGACTTATTCCGATTTCGGCAAAAAGTTTTTTTGCAGTATTTTAAGCGGGATTTTTGCGGGAATAAGCATAGCGCTTTCTTTTAAAAACAATGCGAGCCTCGGCGGAGTGGATATAATCGTTATGATTATTCAGAAAAAACGTCCGCATGCCAACGTTTCGTTACTGCTTATCGCCGCAAACGCTTTGGTTACGGTGGCGGGATATTTTGTTTTCGACGACGGGTTCGAAGCAGTTTGTTTCGCGCTTATTTATATTTTTATATTCAGCAAGGTTTGCGACTTTATGCTCAAGGGCTTTAAAAAAGCGCTTAAATTCGAAGTCATAACGGACGAGCCGAATAATCTTGCCCGCGAAATAATCGAAAAATTAGGGCACAGCGTTACCGTTACTCGCGGGCGCGGAATGTATGCGAATACGGATAAATACGTGCTTATCTGCGTTATTAGAAATAACCAGATAGCCGAATTCGAAAAGATTTTAAAAAGGTTCCCGGGGGCGTTCGCTTATTGTTCTTCGGTAAGCGAAATAATAGGCACGTTTTTTAAAAGCGCGAACGGATTTTTCGGCAAAAAGAAAAAAAGCGAAATAACGGAATTTTCTGAAAAAACGGATTTAAAAAACGAAGACGGCGGTGAAAAAGGGGAAGGTAGAGTATGAATTTTAAAGATAAAAACGGTAAAAAAACATTAATTATATTTTGCGCCGTTACGGCGGTTTTTGTCGCGTTGATATGCGTTTTTTCGTTTTTCGATTTGCAAATAAGCAAAAAAATCAGCATAATCGGTGCGGGTAAATATTACCCCGAAAGCGTTTCGGGAAGATTTTTCGAAACGTTCGGCGTTATTCCGGTTTACGCGCTTACCGCGTTTGCTCTTGCGTTGGTTTTTCATAACGCGCTTCGCCGCTCGGCTTTAACCGAACGCGGTAAAATTTTTAAAGTTTTCGTTTTGATTTTAAGTGCGTTTTTTACCGCGCTTATGTGTTTCGGAATGTTTAAAAAGGCTATATCGTACACACTTATACATTTTTCTGCCGACTATTTGCTAGGCGGGGGGACGGATATGGTTGCGTTCGTACTTTTGGGCATTATGTCCGGCGCGGCTCTTTTGTATTTTTGTAAAGATTTATCCAGCTCGTTTTTAAACAAAACTTTTTGTTGGGCGCTTATAGTTATTTTTGCCGCGGCTTTTTCGCAAGGCATAACTCAAGGCATTAAACTGTTTTCGGGGCGCGCGCGCTTCGCGACGATGAACGTTCTTAACGATTTTTCGCTTTATACGCCTTGGTATAAATTCGTTTCGGGCAGAAAAGTTACCGACGACATGCTCACCGCGGGCATCGCGTCGGACGCGTTCAGATCTTTTCCGTCGGGGCACAGCGCGGCTTCGACAATGCTTCTGTGTTTTTGCCTGCTCCCTTATTTTTTACGGGGCGAAAAAGGCGAAAACAAACCTTTAAAACTCGTTTGCCTAATTTTGCCTATCGCGTTTACGCTCGGAACGATGGCTAGCCGCGTTATAGAAGGCGCACATTTTTTAACCGACGTTTTATTCGGCAGCTACAGCGTTATCGCGGGGATTTTTATCGCGATTTGCTTTATTCCGTCTTTAGCTAAAAGGCTTACTCCGCTATGCGAAAAAGTCGGCGTAATATGCGAAAACGCAGAAAATAATCAAATCGGCGGCTAAAAATCACATCGGTTGCTCGGTTGCGAAACCGAAAAGGAACAAAAAGAAAAAAATCGAAAAAATGAAAGCATTCGCGATTTTTAATAAAAAACGCTTGCTTTTGTTTTTTTTCGAGTATACAATACTTGCGAAAGAAAAATTTAATGCAAAACAAACGCGAGCGTTTTACGCAAACGCGTTCGGAGGTGGTAAAATGCAATATTATATGTTTCAAGTTCTTTTATCCAAGAACGAAAACGCCTACGCTCTTTTTTCCGCTTTAAGGAAAAACGGCATAAAGGGAGTAGTGCTTCCCGCGCAAAGCTTAAAATCGGCTTTGCTCGACAATAAAGACGAATCGATTCCCGCGTTTACGGGGCTTCGCCACGTAGTCGAATATTCGCACGACATGAATTATCTCGTGTTCTGCATAATCGACGAAACCAGGCTCGAAGAAGTTAAGCAAATCGTTCGCACCGTTACCGACGAAATCAATCATAAGGTAGGCATAATGTTCGCTCAGCCTTTGGCATTCGTAGAGGGGTTAGAGTGATATGAACGTTCTTTTGTGTCTTGCCATCGCTATGGCGATAGGGCTTGCCTTAACGAGGCTTGCAAAACTCATCGGGTTGCCTAACGTAACCGCTTATCTTATAGCCGGGCTGGTAATGCGATATTTAATGCAGGCTATCGGAAGCGACGATTTTGCGGGATTGGATATTATTTCGAACGTTGCACTCGGTTTTATAGCTTTTTCCATAGGTTCGTCGTTTAAACTTAAACACGTTAAAGAAATAGGCAAAAGCGTAGTCGTTATAACTTGTTTTCAAGCGTTGGCAACAGTGCTTATCGTAGACGTCGTTTTGGTAATTCTTCATTTTTTCGATATTATAAGCTTACCCGCCGCGCTTTGCTTGGGCGCTATAGCAACGGCTACCGCTCCCGCGGCCACTCTTATGGTCGTAAGGCAATATCGCGCCCGCGGGATAGTAACCGATACTCTTTTGCCCGTCGTTGCGTTCGACGACGCCATAGGTCTTATAGTTTTTGCCGTTTCGCTCGCGGTCGCAAAGGTTTTGGCTGTAGAAGGCGGCTCGCTTAACGTGACCGACGTTTTGATTATGCCGCTTTTGGAAATAATCGCTTCGCTTGCGATAGGTTCGGTTCTCGGTATAGCTTTGGCTTACTTGGCAAAAGTGTTTAAATCGCGCGCGAACAGAATTTCGCTTTGCATAGTCGCCGTTTTCGGAGGAGTAGGGCTTTGCACCGTGTTCGGAAGCGGATTTCAGCTTTCGGATTTGCTTACGTGTATGGCAATAGGCGTATTCTACGTCAATATGAATAAAGAAAGCGGCTCCGTAATGGATATTATGGATAGGTGGACGGCTCCGCTGTTTATGCTTTTCTTTGTAATTTCGGGTTCCGAACTCGATTTAACGGTTATTCCTTCGGTCGGAATTATTGGTATCGCGTATTTGATTTCGCGTAGCGCGGGTAAATATTTCGGCGCGAGGTTTGGCGCGAAAGTAGTAAATGCGGATAAAAACGTGCAAAAATATCTCGGTTTAACGCTGTTGCCGCAGGCGGGCGTCGCCATAGGTATGGCGCAAAAGGTTAAAAATACGCCCGAACTCGGCGGAATTGCGGACGCTATCGTTACCGTAACGCTTTGCGCTACGCTCGTTTACGAGCTAGTAGGTCCGTTGATTACCAAATGGGCGCTCGAAAAAGCAGGCGAAATTAAAATCGAAAGAAAAAATGCCGAAAAGCCGCAAGCGCCCGCGGCAAACGCTTGATTTTTTTAAGTACGGCGAAAAAATCGCGGTAAATACGCAAAAACGCCTTAAAAAGGTTTGACAACGCGCTTTTATTGTGTTATTATATTCAAGCTGACAAGCAGAAGCGACCCTTCTCGCCGTTTGGTTTTAATCGAAACGGCACATATTTTTTAGCGAAACGCGGTTTAATTTTGTTAAATCGTTCGTTAGGCGCGATATGTAAAAAACGGGTTGCAATTGTTTGCAGCCCGCTATTTTTATTAAAAAGGGAAGGTAACTAACTATTAAAAATCAGCATCAAATCAACGGCGAAATAAGGGATAACGAAGTAAGGCTTATCGGGGCAGACGGCGAAATGCTCGGCGTTATGAGTTCCAGAGCGGCTCTCGCTCTTGCGGAACAAGCAGACCTCGACTTGGTAAAAATTTCACCTAACGCCGTGCCGCCCGTTTGCAAAATAATGGATTACGGCAAGTTTAAATTTGAAACGCTTAAACGCTTAAAAGAAGCCAAAAAGAACCAAAAAGTCGTCGAAATGAAGGAAATGTGGCTTTCTATGAGTATCGACGTAGGCGATTTAAACGTGAAAGCAAAACAAACGCTAAAGTTTTTGGCGGACGGGAACAAAGTTAAGGTATCTATTCGTATGCGCGGTCGTCAAAACGCGCATTCCGATTTGGGCATAGACGTTATGAATCGTTTTGCCGCGATACTCGGCGATAAAGCCGTCGTAGAAAAGAAGCCTTTAACCGAAAACCGCAACATCATAATGATAGTTGCTCCCGCAAAAAATTAATAAATATTAAAATAATTTCGGAGGATTAAATATGCCTAAAATGAAAACGCACAGCGGTGCAAAAAAGCGTTTTTCGCTTACC
>CAZNKA010000080.1:0-6387 GCA_964573495.1 uncultured Acidiphilium sp.
CGGAGCTCTTAAACGTTAAAATTTTGGGCTTCGTTGAAAACATGGCGTATTTCAAGTGCGACGAATGCGGCAAAAAGCATTACATTTTCGGCAACGGCGGAATGAAATATAAAGCCGAACAGATGGGCGTTACTTTAAGCGAAGTTCCTATCGATAAAAATATCGCAAGCCAAGAAGACCAAGGACTTATAGAGCTTTTCGAAGGCGACTTTTTGGATAATCTTGCGAACGAGCTTGAAAAAATTTAATCGCGATTTCGGCGCGACTAAAAAAACGTAATAAAAAACGCGGAAGCTTTTTAACGAAAGCCTTCGCGTTTTTTTACGTCGGTTTTTATAAATTATAAACTTTCCAAATAGTTAACTACATCGCCTACGGTATTAAAGCCGGCAAGTTTTTCGTCGGGAATAATTATTCCGTTTTGCTCTTCGATGGTCATTAAAAGTTGCAAAACGTCAACGGAATCCGCGCCTAAGTCGCCTTTAATGGTGCTTTCGGCGGTGATTTCGTTTTCGTCTATGCCCAATTGTTCAGCCAATAATTTTTTAACTTTTTCAAACATTTTAATTCTCCGTTATTATTTATTTTAACTTTTTATTCGTTCGATTTAATCGTTAAGCGCGCGGGTTATTTTTTCGCCTAAGTCGCAGTCGTGCATGGCAAGCGCTTGTTCTATGCATTTTTCGATTGTTTTCGCGTTGCCGCCGCCGTGGCATTTAATAATCGTTTTTTCTAAGCCCAAAAGCACGCTTCCGCCGTAGTTTCTGTAATCCATGAACTCTTTTTCAGCCATAAGCGTTTTTCTGAGGAACAGCGCGCCTATTTTATTGCGCAAGGACGAAAACATATCTTTTTTAAGGCGTTTAAGCATTTCCAGGCATGCGCCCTCCGTGCTTTTTATAAGCACGTTGCCCGAAAAAGCGTCGCAAACGACTAAATCGTATTTGCCGGACAAAAGATCGCGGCTTTCCATATTGCCAACGAAGTTTATATTTTTTTCTTGTTTTAAAAGTTTATAAGCTTCGCGGTGCAAATCGTCGCCTTTTTCTTCTTCCACACCGACGTTTAAAAGCGCGGCTTTCGGGTTTTCGGTTTTAAAAACGCAAGTAAGATACGCGCTAGCCATAACGGCGTATTGGCGAATTTGTTCGGGCGTGACGTCGGTGTTGGCTCCGCTGTCGCAAATAGCTACGATTTTGCCGTTCATCGTGGGGAGTATTGGGCAAAAGGCGGGGCGGCGCACGCCTTTAAGTCTGCCTATTCTCAGTATCGAAGCGCCTACCAAAGTGCCGCTCGCGCCGCTGGAAATAAGCGCGGAAAGTTCGTCGTCTTCGCGCAGAGTTTTAATCGCACATATCATCGAAGAATTCTTTTTTAGCCTAACCGCGTCGATAGGGTGGTCGTCCCCGGTGATTTCTTCGGGTGCGTGAACTATTTCTATTCTGCTTAAAATCGAGGTTTTATCTTTTTTTAAAGCGGAATTTTTATCGATAAGCTCGTTGATTTTTGCGTTTACGGCGTTTTGGTCGCCGAAAAAAACAATTTTTAGGTCTTCGCGCTTTAAAAGGGCGTTTAAAGAGCCTTCGATATTTGCGTTCGGGCTTTTATCGCCGCCCAAACAATCCATTGCAATTTTAATCATAATAATCCTTGATTAGTCGCTTAATTTTTTAACGTATGCGCGTCTGCGTTTGTGTTGAACCGTTTTAAACCTTTTCCATTGATTTATAACGGCGTGGTTATACTCTAAGTTTAAATTGGTTTCGGCGTATTTAACGTTGCCTTCGGAAAGCATTTTCATAAGCGCGGCGGTAACTACGGCGTTTATGCCGCGGTTTAAGTAATCGGGGTGCACGGCAATAAGCCCTAAATCGATAATTTCGGGGTTTTTAATAGCTTTCAAAACGCGGAAAACAGCCGGCGGCGTAAGTCTTCCGCCCGATTTTTGCACGGCTTTGGCAAGAGAGGGGAAGCATATTCCTAGGCAAACGATTTCTTCTTTATCGTTTAAAATGGCAACCACATGCTTAAGATCTATAATAAGCTTAAAATTGCTTATCGTGGTTTTTTTCATGCCGTCGGTGAAAGGCACGGTGCCGTAAAGCCCGTCGTAAGCGATATCCAAAAGCTTAAAAAATCCGTCGGAGTATTTATTTAAAAAGTCCTTAACGTTTTTAGCTTCGCCCACGTGCAGATTATAGCGTTTCATAACGTAATCGGCGGTTTTTTGCAAGTTTTCGTAGCCTTCGTCGGGGTAAAAAAGCATGCTTTCGGTCCAATCGACTTCTTTTTGATATCCGCAGTTTTCAACCAAAGCTCCGTAATATTCGGCGTTGTATTGTTCTTCGAAGGTCGAAAGCTTATCGAACCCTTCTACCAAAAGCCCTTCGCGCTCTAAATCGGAAAATCCGAGCGGACCGCAAACTTCGTTCATGCCTTTTTCTTTGGCAAAGTCTTCGACGGCTTTAAACAAAAGATTTGCTACGTTTTGGTCGTCGATGCAATCGAAGCGCGTAAAGCGCACGCGTTTTTCGCCATGCTTTTCGTTAGAAGCTTTTTGCAAAATAGCAGAAATTCTGCCAACGGTTTTTCCGTCGTCTAAAGCTAAAAAATACTCTGTTTCGCACGTTTCGTTATAAATAAAATTCTTTTTGAAAATCTTTTTTTCGTCGGCGTAAAGCGGCGGAACGAAGTAGGGGTTGTTTTTGTAAAGTCTGAGCGGAAATTGCAAAAATTCGCGCTGTTGTTTTTTTGTTCTTACTTTAACTATTTCAATCATATTGTCGGCGGCAAAAAATATCCGCAATTATCGTGTTTTTGTGGGAATTTATCGTGAATTGGCCAAGCTTTAAATTATCTGTGTTTAGAGTGGAAGCAAACGCCCGCTCCGTTGGGACCGCAGTGGCTGCCCGCCGTGGGATTGGTGCAAACGGTAACTATTTCCGCCGCGGGGTATTTTGCTTTAATTATTTCGGCAAGCTCAGCCGCTAGGTCGGGCGAGTCGGTGTGCCCGATAATAACGCGGTGCTTTTCTACGTCTTCGCCAAGTTCGTCAACGTAAGCGGCAAGGCGTTCGAGTGCTTTTTGTCTGCCGCGTTCTTTGCCGATGCTAACCATTTTGCCGTCTTCGCTCATATAAATTATGGGGCGAATACCCAGCATCGTGCCCATAATGGCCGTTACGCCGCTAACTCTGCCGCTTTTGCGGAAAAATTTAAGGTCGTCGGCAAAAAAGTATTGCGAAAACTTGTTAACTTCCGCATTTGCCCATTCAATCATTTCTTCTGCGGTTTTGCCTGCCAAATACATGTCGCCTATCTCGCAAGCAATGTTATAGCTCACGATGGTTATGCCTTTGGTATCTATTTCGTAAAACTTTCTTTCGGGGAATTGCTTTTTAAGCTCGTCTACGGCTTCGCGCATGGCGGTGAAAGTGCAAGTCATCGCCTCGGAAAAGTGCACGTATAAAATATCGTTGCCTTTTTCGAATTCGGGGCGGAAGTAAAGCTTATATTTTTCGCAAGAAATACCGCCCGTCGTGGGTAAAATGCCGCCGCGCAGTCCGTCGTAAAATTTATGCAAGTCTACGCTCGAATCGTCTTCGTAGGGGTAAATCGTTTTGCCGTCTATGCAATAGGGCATGCTAATTAATCCGAAGCCGTATTTTTTGGCAAGCTCGGGGGTGAAATCCATATCCGAATCGACAAAAATTTTTAACATTTTAATTCTCCTTTTGTTATCGTTATTTTTGCCCGAAAGTGCCGTTAATCGACCTATAGCGGGGCTTTTAATTTTTTTAGAATTGATTTTCGCTTGTTTTTATGTGTTTTTGCATGTTGCGATTTAACCATTGAAGAATCGAACCGATAAAGTTTTAGCGGCGATTAATTTGTAAAATCTGCGTTAAACTCGCTTATAATACGACAAGTATTATTGCGTTCGTTTGCCTTGATTTTTCTAAATTCAGCGCCGCTAAAATGCGAAGCACCTTAAACTGCGTATTTTTTAGGTAATTTCGGCGAAGATTTGCGCAGTTGTATTAAAATACTACAAGCAAAGATTTGCCGAAAAGAGCAAAAAAGACGCGTTTAAGGCTTTATCGGTGCGGCTCTTCAATGGTTATTCCAAAACGACCAAATAATCGTAAACGCGTTGCCCGCCTTCGTTGAATAAAAGCTCTAAGCTTTTGTGTTTTTGCGAAATTTGCGAGCATAAGTTTTCCGCGGAATTTAAGTTTACGCCTTCGCCCGAAAACAAAAGCATTATTCCGAAAGGCGATAAATCGATTTTATCCAAAGCGGAAAGCAGAGCTTTTTCGGGCGTTTTTTCGTCCGATAAAATATCGTCGCCGATAAAAGCTATGTAATCGCCGTCGTTTACTTTAACGCCGCTTAGCTCTGCGTTTTTGTTCGCCTTAGAAACGAGTAAGGTTTTAACGTCCTTAACGTTTTCGCGTGCGGCGTCGATGATTTCTTGAGTGGGGGCTTCCGCGTCGAGCATCGAAATAGCTGCGTAGCCTTCGCCCAAGGTATGTGTTTCAATAACGACGACTTCGCCGTCCGAATAAAGCTCGCCGGCCTGTTTTGCCGCCAAAACCACGTTTTTGTTATTCGGAAACACTAAAATGCGTTGTGCGTTAACTTGTTCGAATGCGGTTATAAAATCTTGCGCGGAAGGGTTCATGCTTTGCCCGCCGTCTATTATGGCGTCTATTCCGAGCGATAAAAAAGTGTTTTTAAGCCCTTCGCCCGAAGCAACCGCCACAATCGCGTTCTTTTTGCGACGTTTTTTAGGCATCGAGGCAGCCGAAGAAAGTTCGGCTTGCTTTTTCGCAAGGTTTGCCTGAGCGTTATCTCCGCGGGCGACGGCTTCGTCGTTCTGAATGGTCATATTTTCGATTTTAAGCGTTAAAAATTCGCCGTAGGATTGGCAAAAATTCAAAACCGCTCCCGGAGTTTTAGTGTGAACGTGCACTTTAACGATGCTTCCGTCTTTAAACGCGACGATAGAATCGCCTATCGTTTTTAAAAAGTCGGTAATAACGTTAACGTCGAAGTTTTCAACGTCCGTTTTGGCACGCTGAAGCCTTAGCAAAAACTCTGTGCAATAGCCGAATTTAAGCTCGCTCTCTTCGGTGAAAAGCGAAAGGTCGGGAGCTGGGTGGTTCAATTCGCGTCGGGCATATAGCTCGCTTTGCGAATAATCCGAATTGTTTTCGGTTGTTTTATCGTTTGCTATATTGCCGATTTTGTCGCCTTCAGCGGTTGTAGCCGCCGTATAATCGCTGCGGATAAGCGCGTCGCGCATGCCTAAAAATATATGAGTAAGCCCGGCGCCGCCGCTGTCTACCACGCCCGCGTCCGAAAGCACGGGCAAAAGGTCGGGCGTGCGCTCTAACGAGCGTTGCATTTCGTCTACGAACAAATTCAAATAATCCAAAACGCCGTCTTTAGGTTTAAGTTCGCGGTCTGCGTAAAGGGCGGCATCTTTATAAACGGTTAAAATCGTGCCTTCAACGGGGTTGGGGACGGCTCCGTATGCCTCCTTAACGCCCGCGTTAATTGCGTTTTTAAAATCGTCGGCGGCGGCTTCGTTTTTATCGCTGAGCTCGCCCGTAATACCCGCGAATATGCGTGAAAGAATAACGCCCGAATTGCCGCGCGCGCCCAAAAGCATGCCGCGTTTAGCGGCTAAACAAACGTCTTTAAGGCTTTGTTCGGCGCTTTCGGCAGCTTTAAAGCCGGAGCCGAACGTCATAAGCATGTTATCGCCGGTGTCGCCGTCAGGGATAGGGAACACGTTAAGGTCGTTAACTTGTTTGCGGTTTTCGTTAAGGCGTTCCGCGCCGCCACGAAGCATAGAAGTAAAGGTTGCGCCGTCAACTGCGCGAACATCTTTAAGGTTCGAATTAAACATAAAAAATACAATAAATCTCCGTTCTTTTTTGCCGCGTTAAACTTTTTTAAAGTCTACGATGTCCGAAAATTCGCACCCGAGCGCGTGGCAAATTTTGGCAAGAGTGCTTATTTGAACCGACTGATTTTTGCCGAGTTTGGCAATTACCGTCGAACTGAGTTTAGTGCGCTCTTGCAAATCCTTTTTTTTAAGTTTCAATTTTTCTAACAAATCCCACAATTTTTGATAACTTATGCGGAAATTAAGGCTTTTAAGTGCCATTTGCGAATTACCCATTTTGCCAAAATTCTCCTTTTTTCGATATGCAAAAAGCATTATATAACTAACGCGGCTATAAGTCAATAAAATCTTTACGTTTGTAAAGATTTCACGCCGATTTCATTTATGTCGCGGGGGAAGGCTAGATCCCGCGGCTGTGCCGCGCTCCTTCGGAGTTCGACGCGCACGCAAGCGTGCTTGCTCAGGATGACG
>CAZNKA010000081.1:0-6383 GCA_964573495.1 uncultured Acidiphilium sp.
AATATAACTTTGCGATAGCAATATCGCTACAGCCGCTATGCTTAAGATGACCGAAAAAAAGAGCCGCGGCGGCAAAGCTACGGCTTTAACGAACGAATGAAAAAAATCTACAACCGAAACGGACAACGACTAACGAAAAAAATTATTTTTCTTTAGTTTTTTCACTTTCGTTTTTATCGTTAAAAATGAATTTTTTTCTGGTAAAATAATTAAAAACCAAAACTACGAATACGAATATTATTTTCATAATCCATTCGTTAACGTTAAAAACCTTATAACCTACGTAAACGCCGAGCGTTTGTATTGTCAGCCCCGCAAGGGACAAGACAACGAAAGTTAAAAAGCCCTTGCCTGTTTTCGCGGACGAATTATCGCCTTTATAAACGAATATTACGGAGAATATATAATTGAATATCAGCCCCGATAAAAAACCCGCAGCCGTTCCCAACGCGACTATCGCGCCGTTCGCCGCTTCTTTATCTAAAAAAACGTTGTAAAACTTGCCGCCGAACAATTCCGCGTTAGGAAAATATATTATCATAGCCATAACGCACATATCCAATATCGTGGCTAAACCGCCGATAAACAAAAAACGAATTATTTCAAACAGCCGCGGATATTTTTTTTCTAATTTTATAATGAGATTTTTCATAACTTTCCCGCCCTATTTTAATTTAAATTAAAATTAAAAAGTCAACGCAAAATAGTTTTTAGCCTTTGTTCCGAAAAATTAAAAATTTGCACGCCGCTATTCGTTGGCAAAGCAAAAGCGATAGAACCCGTTTCGTTCTTTTTATCTAAACGCATAAACGGAATAAGTTCGCTCACGCCGCGTTGCGGGCAAAAACCTTTAACCAGCCGTTTTAACGCGCTCACGATGCGATTAAACGCGCTTTCGGAAAGCTCGCCTATTATATAAGCCGCCGCGCTTTCCGAAAATAAGCCCTTTGCGACTGCTTCGCCGTGCGTTATTTTATAACCGCTTGCTTGTTCGATTGCATGCGCGACGGTATGCCCCGCGTTAAGTTTTTTTCTTATTCCAAAATCGCACACGTCGCTCGAAACGAAGTCGGCCTTAATTTTAAGGCACTTATAAATAACGTTTTCTAAGTCGAGCCGCAAATCGTCGGCACAAGTAAAATTATCTAAATAATCGAAAAATTCGGGGTTTAAAACGCCGTATTTAACAATTTCCGAAACGCCGCCGTAAAACGCATCGCCCGAAGTTTCGGCTATGATATCGACGTCTACGGCGGTAAGGGCGGGCTGATAAAAAGTCCCCCACCCGTTTTTTACGTGCGGAATATCTACGGCGGTTTTGCCACCGATGCAGGCGTCTACGGCGCATAAAAGCGTAGTAGGCACGTTTACGTATTTTATTCCGCGCATATAAACGCTCGCGATAAAGCCGCATAAATCGCACACGGTGCCGCCGCCCGCCGCCACGATAACGTCGCCGCGGTTAAAACCGTTTACGGCTAAAAATTCGGTGATTAAACACGCCCACTCGACGTTTTTAGTCGCCTCGCCGTCGGAAAGTTTAAACGAATATAAGTTACATTCGTTTAATGCGGCAAAAAGGTTTTTTTCGGCTTTTTCGCCTAAATTTTTAGAATAAACAAGCGCGACTTTGCCGCAGCCTTTCACTGCTTCGCTTACGCGACTTAAGGCTCCGGAGCCGATAAAAACGCTTGAATTAAGTTCTTTTAACGCAATTCCTTTCATAATCAATATTGTCGCACGAAACGCGCGTACGGTTCAAAAAAAGAGCGGGAGCCGTTATTCGCTCCCGCCCGAAAAATTTAAATTTTAATTATTTTTTAGCGACGGGAGTAACCTCTTCGTCGGTTGATTTTTCCTTAGGTTTGATGAATATGAGCAATACGATTCCGATTGCGGAGAGCACGGCTATCGAAAGGAATATAATCGAAAGATAGTTGTTTTGGAAGAACGCGCCTACGTCGAACGCGCGCTTAACTTCTTTAAATCCGCTTTGTACAACTATAGCGTTGCTTGTTCTCGTTCTAGTGCCGTAGCCGTCCGAAACGGTGTATACGACGAAATAATATCCCTTCGTATTGTTCGGGGTAAAGGTAAGACTGGAAGAATCGAACCCGTAAGCTTCGTCGTCGGTAATATCTTTAACTCTGCTACCGCTTTCGAGCAAGGTATGCCCATTTTCGTTCCAATTTTCGACTTTTCCGCCCTCAGAAATATCTTCTTCGCAGAAATAAAGCGTATACTTTTTAGTTTCGGAACTGCCGTAAACTGTCGTGTTGAACGCTTCGATTTCATATTCTAACCCGAAAAAGCCTTTTTGGCAAGTTTTAATCGTAATTTCGGGTGCTTTGTCGCTATCAATCGTAAAGGTGAATACGGGAACGATTAAATTATCTTCGCTATCGTAAAAACCTTCGATTCCGCCGACGATTTTGCGTTCGTATAAAGAATCTCCGTTTTCGTCGGTTTCGCTTAGATCGACGAACGCGGTAGTATCGGCTAAATCTTCGAAAACCATATAGAACGAGTAAGTGCCGGTTGCGTCGATAGAAAAGTTATCCGACGTAGTACTGCTGAAAGAGCTCGAACCCGGTTTTGCGTAATAACATTTTCTTGTTTTTGTATTGCCGGTAAGGTCGCTTACGTCGTAAAGCTTAGAAACTATCAAATCGCTTTTGATTTTATCGCTTAAATCGGTAGAGAGCCAATAAAATTTTCCGCCAAGCTCTAATTTAACCGCATTAACCGCTTCTTGATAAGCACCGATTACTTTGCTGTCAATGTTATAAGCTATCGTATTGGCGTTATTTTCGGGTTGGCAAATATAAAACTCGAGCGAGCTGTTTTTATAATTCCATTCGTCGGCTTCGGAATCCGCAGAAGCTTTCTTCGTGCAAACGCGCATAGTCATCGCGACGGTCGAATCGTCGTCATCGGGAACCTGCGTAAACTTTATTTTAGTATCCGCAGAAACGCTTTTTACTTCGCCGAAATCCGCTCCGTTTTTCTTATAATCGAAGTAGTAATCGATAGTTTTGCCGTCCGCGTCTTTTTCGTCGAATTCTAAACCGTTAGCTTTAAGAACCTTTTTAAAGACGTAGTCGGCTTTATACTCGTAACCGCTTACGAAAACGGCTTTATCGCCGTCTGTAGCGACAGTATCCGAAGCGGCAAGCGCTACGGAGAAAGATGCAGGCACTAAGCATAAAACAGCCATAACTGCCGCAAAAAACAAAGATAATTTCTTAATCTTCATAAAAGTAAAACTCCCATTATCCTACGCGCCCGAAACCCGCAAGGGATAGCATGCGCATATTATCATTATAACTCTCTCTATTGTAAACTAACGCTTAAAATTTGTCAATTAAATAAGCGCGTAAAGGCAAATTTTTTGTGTTTAAAACGCAAATATTACTCTAGCGCGGCAAAATCGGCACCTTTTGTTATTAAAATTTTTCGATTAAAGGGGTTATCTCGAATAAATTCCAAGGCGTTCCGTCTACGGGAGGCTCGATTTTAAAAACCAAACGCTCTTTCGATACCGGGTGAGAAAACGCGAGCGAAGTCGCCCAAAGCGCAATGTTGCCCTTTTTGGCGTTTTCGCCGCCGTAGCGCATGTCGCCGTAAAGCGGGCAACCTATAGCGGACATCTGAACGCGAATTTGATGCGTTCTGCCCGTATGCAAAACTACTTTTACCAAAGCCAGCCCTTTTGCTTCTTGCAAAATTTCGTATTCCAGCTCGCAAAACTTCGAGCCTTCCACCGTAGGCGGGCACGCGTAAACCATATTGTTTACGGGGTTCTTTTTTAAATGATGGCGCAAAACGGCGCGCGTTTCGTTCGGGCGCTTGGTTAAAACGGCTAAGTATTTTTTCTCGAAATCGCCGTTTGCCATTTGTTCGGATAAACGCGACGCGGCTTTAGTGCTTTTCGCAAATACCATAACGCCGCCCGTTACCCTATCCAATCTATGAACCAAACCTACGTAAACGTTGCCCTTTTTATCGTATTTTTTGCGAATATAGTCCTTTACGACGGTAAGTAAATCGATATCCTTGGTTTGGTCTTCGCAACAAGGCACGTTTTGCGGCTTTAAAACCACTATTACGTGATTATCTTCGTATAATATAACTAAATCGTCGCTCGTCATATTTATCATAAATCGTAGCTCCTTTGTTTAAAAAGTGGGGCTATAAGCCCGTTATCGGCATTTTCGTTGGTAACGCGCCGTTATTGCAAATAGAACAAACCGCTCGCGCCGCACGGAAGAACTATGCCTTCTTCGGTGGGCAAGCCTACTTCGTAAGCTTCGATTTTTCCGTTTATACCCTTAAGCGCAAGCGTAAGCACGTTTTTTAAAACCTGAGGCTGAAGCCCCGTAGTGTAACTGTTAACCAAAAAGAACAGCGGATTATCGGATAAAACGTCGCGGCAAAGAGTGATTAGCGAATAAAGTTCGCTTTCTATTTTCCACATTTCGCCGTTAGGTCCCCTGCCGTAGCTGGGCGGGTCCATAATTATCGCGTCGTAACGGCGCCCGCGCTTTATTTCGCGCTGAACGAATTTTTTGCAATCGTCTATTATGTATCTTACGGGCGCGTTTTCAAGACCGGAAAGGCGTACGTTTTCGCCCGCGCGCTCTACCATACCCTTACTTGCGTCTACATGGCAAACGCTTGCGCCCGCTTTTAAGCAAGCGACGGTAGCTCCGCCCGTATACGCGAATAAATTAAGCACGCTTATCGGTCTGCCCGCCCCCTGTATGAGCGCGGACATTTTATCCCAATTAGCCGCTTGCTCGGGGAAAAGCCCCGTATGCTTAAACCCCATCGGTTTGATTTTAAAAGCAAGTTCGCCGTAATGCACAACCCACTCTTCGGGATATTCCCAAGCGCCCCCGCCCGACGAGCTGCGCGTATACTTAGCGTTTAACCCTTTATAGCCGTCCATATCGACGGAAGCGGGCCATATAACCTGAGGATCGGGGCGCAAAAGAATTACGTCGCCCCAACGCTCCAGTTTATAGCCGTCGCCAGTGGCTATTACGGAAAATTCTTTCCAATTTTCGGCACTATTCATATACTATATAACCAATGCAAGCCCTTTTAGCGTATTTTTTCGACGGAGAGAGTAACTTTTTCGCCGCCTAAATCGAGTTCTTTTTTAAACCCGCCGTTATCGGGATTTTCGCTAACGACGCTTTCGGCTAAAACCGCGGCTTTGATTTCGTTTGCTTTTTCGCTAAGAACTTTGAGCGCGTTGCCTTCCGCCGTATATCTGATTTTAATTCTATCGGTAACTTCGAAGCCCGCCTCTTTACGCATCGTTTGAATTTTCGAAACGAGTTCGCGCAAAACGCCTTCTATCAAAAGTTCTTCGGTAACGTGCGCGTCTAAAACGACGGTAAGCCCGCTTTCGCTTGCGGAAACGTAGCCTTCGGCGCTCTCGCTCGAAATTAAAAGGTCGTCCAGCGTAAATTCTACGGTTTCGCCGTCGATTTCGACGCTATAAAGGTTGCCCGCCTTAACTGCCGCCACCACTTCGCTAGCGTTACAAGTATCTAAAAACGCGCGAATGGCACCGAGCTTTTTGCCGTATTTAGGCCCTAAAGTTTTAAGTTGCGGTTTGATTTTATAATTGACGAAGCGCGAAGCGTCGCTTAAAATTTCTACTTGTTTAACGTTAAGTTCGTCGCGCGCGATGGCGTAAAGCCCTTCGGTGAGCTTAACGGCTCTGTCCGTAGCGACGTAAAGCTTATTTAAAGGCTGTCTGTTTTTGATATTGGCTGAGTTACGCGCGCTTCTGCCCAAAATTACGATGTTCAAAACGTCTTCCATGCCGTCTTCGAGCTCTTTATCGATTAAACTTTCGTCGCATACGGGGAAGTCGCACAAATGTACCGACTTAGGCGCGTCTTTGAAAAATTCGGGAACTAAATTGCGATAAATGCTTTCTGCCATAAAAGGCGTATAAGGTGCTAAAATTTTAGAAAGCGTTACTAAAACCGTCCAGAGCGTGGTATACGCGGCGATTTTATCGTCCGTCATATCGCTGCCCCAATATCTTTCTCTGCCGCGGCGAACGTACCAGTTGGAAAGCTCGTCTACGTAAGCTTCGATTTGGCGCGCGGTTTCGAATATTTTATATTCGTTAAGCCCTTCGTCTACTTCTTTTATAAGGGTGTTTAACTTAGAAAGCACCCATTTATCCATAAGGCTCAACTTGCAGTTTTTAAGCGAATGTTCCGCGGGATTGTATTTATCTATTTCGGCGTAAAGCACGAAGAACGCGTAAGTGTTCCACAGCGTACCCATAAAGCGGCGCTGACCTTCGCTTACCGCTTCGTCGTAAAAACGCGAGGGAAGCCACGGCGCGGACGACG
>CAZNKA010000082.1:0-6382 GCA_964573495.1 uncultured Acidiphilium sp.
ATCCGCAGTCTACTGCTTTCTTTTCTTCTGCCTGAGAGTTGGTCATGTTAATACCATGGTTGATACAAGGCGCGTAGCAGATAACCAAAGAAGGTCCGTCGTAGCTTTCCGCTTCGGCTATAGCGTTAAGGAATTGTTGTTTATTTGAACCCATCGCGCATTGAGCAACGTAAACGTAGCCGTAGCTCATAGCCATCATACCGAGGTCTTTCTTCTTAACTCTTTTACCGCCGGCGGCAAATTTGGCAACCGAGCCGGTAGGAGTGGATTTAGAAGCTTGTCCGCCGGTGTTAGAGTAAACTTCGGTATCCAAAACCAAAACGTTAACGTCTACGTTTTGAGCGAGAACGTGGTCTAATCCGCCGTAGCCGATATCGTAAGCCCAACCGTCGCCGCCGATAATCCAAATGGATTTTTTAATCAAGCAGTCTTGATCGTTTTCGATTTCTTTCAAAGCGACTTTCAATTCGCCGCGAGAGTTTTTAATTGCGGAAGAAATTTCTTCGCCGATAATTTTAGCGGTATCTTTGGTGATTTGAGCGTTAGATTTATTTTCGAGCCATTCGGAGAACGCCTTTTTAATCTTACCCTTAGCGCCGAGGTCTAACGCCTTTTTAACGCAATCGGCAAGTTTTTCGCGGCGAGCGGCGTAAGCTAAGTAATATCCGTAGCCGTGTTCCGCGTTGTCTTCGAACAAAGAGTTAGCCCAAGCGGGACCTTTGCCTTCGGCGTTAACGGTGTAGGGGCAAGTAGGAGCGGAACCGCCGTAAATAGAAGAGCAACCGGTAGCGTTGCTTATAAGCATTCTGTCGCCGAAAAGTTGAGTTATAACTTTGATATAAGGAGTTTCGCCGCAGCCCGCGCACGCGCCCGAGAATTCGAACAACGGTTTGGAGAATTGGCTTCCCTTAACGGTGGTTTTCTTAAATGCGGAGCAGTCTACTTCGGGAAGTTTTTCGCTGAAGTTATAGTTAACTTCTTCGTTTTTGCAAACTTCTTCGAAGGGTTTCATTTCGATTGACTTTTCCTTAGCGGGGCAAACGTTAGCGCAAACGCCGCAGCCCATGCAGTCTAACGGAGAAACTTGCATTCTGAATTCGAAGCCTTTCATGCCGATAGCGGCTTTGGTTTCGTAAGAAGCGGGTTTTTCGGTTTCGGCAGCGTTTAAAACGGGGCGTAAGCACGCGTGGGGGCAAACGAAGGAGCATTGGTTACACTGAATACATTTTTCGGCGTTCCAAACGGGAAGTTTAACCGCAACGCCGCGTTTTTCGAATCTGGTAGTTCCGGTGGGAACGACGCCGTCGGGGTTAAAGCAAGAAGCGGGAAGTTTGTCGCCTTCGAGAGTTAAGATGGGGTGGAGAATATTTTTGAAGTATTCGTTATCAGCGGGTTTAACGGCTTCGGCACCGTCGGTACAAGTTGCCCAAGAAGCGGGAACTTTAACTTTGCGTAAAGAAGCGATAGCCGCGTCGATAGCGTCGCAGTTGGCTTTAACGACCGCGTCGCCTTTTTTGCCGTAGGTTACTTTAACCTTTTCTTTCATGTAAACTTCGGCGTCGTTATAAGGGATAATATCCGCGATTTTAAAGAAAGCGGCTTGCAAAACCATGTTTTGAGATTTGGGGCTTCCCGCCTTAACCGCCACCGAAAGCGCGTCTATAACGTAAAGTTCGGCGTTTTTCTTCGCTAACATGTTTTTCATTTTAGCGGGAAGATGTTTATCGAGTTCTTCATCCGACCAAGCGCAGTTTAACAAGAACTTGCCGCCGTCTTTAAGGTCGCTTAACATATCGTAACGGGTTACGTAAGAAGGATTGTGGCAAGCGATGAAGTCGGCTGCGTCTATTAAGTAAGAAGATTGTATGGGAACGTCGCCGAAACGCAAGTGCGAAATGGTTATGCCGCCCGATTTTTTAGAATCGTAGAAGAAGTAACCCTGAACGTATTTGTCGGTATGGTCGCCGATAATTTTGATAGAGTTCTTGTTTGCGCCGACGGTACCGTCCGAACCGAGACCGTAGAATTTGCACGAAACGGTGCCTGCGGGAGCGGCGTCGAATTTTTCGGAAAAGTCGAGCGAAGTGTTGGTAACGTCGTCGTAAATACCTACGGTGAAGTGATTCTTAGGTTTATCGAGTTCGAGGTTTTTATAAATCGAAAGAACCATCGAGGGGTTGAATTCTTTAGAACCCAAGCCGTATCTGCCGCCTACGACGGTTATGCGCTTTTTAGCTTCAGCCAAAGCGGTGCAAACGTCGAGGTAAAGGGGTTCGCCTAAAGAACCGGCTTCTTTAGTTCTATCCAAAACGGCGATTTTCTTAACGGTTTTAGGAATAGCTTTGATAAACGCTTTAGCGGAGAAAGGTCTGTAAAGGCGAACTTTCAAAACGCCGTATTTATGACCTGCCGCGTTAAGCTTGTTAATTGTTTCTTCGACGCAGTCCGCACCGCTGCCCATTATGATGATAATCTTGTCCGCGTCGGGAGCGCCTACGTAGTCGAACAAATGATAAGATCTTCCGGTAAGTTTAGAAACCTTGTCCATCATTTTTTGAACGATATCGGGAACGGCGTCGTAATATTTATTCGCGGCTTCCTTGTTCTGGAAGTAAATATCCGCGTTTTGAGCGGTACCTTTTTGAACGGGGTGTTCGGGATTCAAAGCGCGTTTTCTAAAGTCTTCGACGTCTTTCATATCGACTAATTTTTTCATTTCGTCGTATTCGATTGCGTCTACTTTAGAAACTTCGTGGCTGGTTCTGAAGCCGTCGAAGAAGTGAAGGAAGGGAACTTTAGATTTTAAAGTGGAAAGATGAGCTACCAAAGCTAAATCCATAACTTCTTGAACGGAAGCGGAAGAAAGCATTGCAAAACCCGTCTGACGGCAAGCCATAACGTCCGAATGATCGCCGAAAATGTTCAAAGCATGTCCCGCGACGGCACGCGCGCTTACGTGGAAAACGGTGGGTAAAAGTTCGCCCGCTATTTTATACATGTTGGGGATCATCAAAAGCAAGCCTTGGCTGGCGGTATAAGTAACCGTCAAAGCGCCTGCGGAAAGAGAACCGTGAACGGCGCCTGCCGCGCCCGCTTCGGATTGAAGTTCGGCAAGGCGAAGCTTTTGCCCGAACATGTTAACTCTGCCGGCGGTGGACCATTCGTCCGCCACTTCGGCCATGGGCGAAGACGGAGTTATCGGGTAAATAGCCGCTACTTCCGAAAAGGCATACGCCACGTGACTTGCGGCGGTGTTGCCGTCGATTGTCATTTTTTTCATTTAAGAAAACCTCCTAAAAAATATCGAATATATTTTCCGCGCGAGTACGTTCAAGCGTTTTTTCGTTTTTCAACGCGCGCGCACGGTATGTTACTTAAAAATTATACAATCATTAATTAAATAAGTCAAACGATTTTAACAAAAAATGCACTTTTAAATAAAAAAAGTGCATTTTAAAAGTGGATAAACGTATAAAACTGTGTTTTTACCACGCTTTATTAAGTTAAAAAATTAAAATTCAAGAGAAAGATTTACAAAACGATTAAAAACAACCATGCCAATGCGTAAAAAGTGAGCGCCGAAACCAAGTCGTTAACGGTAGTAATAAGCGGACCGGAAGCTACGGCAGGATCTTTTTTAAGTTTTTTGAAAAACAGCGGAATTGCCGCGCCGCAAAAACCCGAAACGGTCATCGCGATGACCAGCGCGCCGCTTATGCAGGCAGCCGTTTTAATAGCCGATAAAAAAGCCTGAGCCTTAAAAATCGTCATATACGCGCTCAGAACGGGCAAGGCTATAAGGCCTGAAATCAGGCTGCTCAAAAACGAAACTCGCGTTTCGCGCCAAATAATTTCAGATGATTTCGCATCGCCGTTTTCGGTAAGCTCTTGCAACGTAACGCCTAGCGACTGCGTTCCGGAATTCCCGCCCATGTCCAGCACCAAGGATTGGAAAAAAACTATCAGCGGGAGCGCTTGAATAACGTTTTCGAAAGCGCCTATAACGGTAGAAATCAAAAGGCTGAAACCGAGCAGCGCGATTATCCAAGGTAGCCGTTTAAAAAGGGAAGCAAACACGCCGTCGTTTTTTTCTTCGTTACCCGAAAGACCTGCCAGTTTCGCGTAGTCTTCGCTCATTTCGTTTTCGATAACGCTTACGGCGTTAGAACCCGTAAGTGCGCCTATAAGTCTGTTATCGGCATCTAGAACGGGTAAAGAGTCTTCTGCGTAGTCTTTAATTTTTTCTATGCAGTCCGAAATTTTTTCGTTTGCGTAAAGGTGCGGGTAAGAAGAAATCGTTATGTCGGAAAGCGGAGTCGTATCGCGCGCGATGAATAAATCGCGCAGTTCTATCGCACCGCAAAAAACGCCTTTTTCGTCGGTTACGTAAACGGTGGAAATATTGTCGTTGTCGGCGGCTTGCTTTATAAGTTCGCGCATTGCCTGCTTTACCGAAAAGAAATTTTTTATTTCGATAAAGTTAGTCGTCATTTCGCTACCGATTCGGTCGTCGTCGTACTTGCTTATAAGTTTAACGTCTTCGGCTGCTTCGCTTTCCATCAGCGAAAGAATTTCGCGTTTTTTGTTTTCGTCTAATTCGTCTAAAACGTCAACGGCGTCGTCGGCGTCCATGTTTTCTATTATGTCCGCCGCTTTATCCGGTGAAAGATCTTCTAAAATTTCGCCGGTATCTTCGGCGTAAGAAAGAACTTCCGACGCGAATTCGTCACTCAACGCCGAGTAAACGCGCTTGCGTTCTGCGGGAGATAGCCGTTCGAGCGCGCTCGCAACGTCGTTTGCGTGATAGTCTGAAAGTTTTTCGCGCAAATCGTCATCGTTTCGGGCTGTTGTTATTAAGTTTATAAGTTCGTTGGAAAAATCTAAAGCGCTTTCTTCGCGCAAATCGAGCTCTTCGTTCATATCGAGGTTTTTTAATTGTTTGTCGCTCATTTTTTCACCCCCCTTATAAACTCGAAAGCAGCAAATAAGCCAGCGAATAGTAAACCGTAACCGAAACCAAGTCGTTAACGGTGGTAATAAGCGGACCGGAAGCCACGGCAGGGTCGCACTTTAGTTTTTTTAAAAGGAGCGGCAACACCGTTCCGGAAAGAGCGCAAGCAGTCATAGCGGTTATAAGCGAAATTCCCACGCAAAGCGCGGTTTTAAACGCGCCCGTCGTCCCGCCCGCGGTTTGCGTTAAAATACAATATAAAAATACGGCGGCGGCGGAAAGAATTCCTATTATAAGTCCGCCTAAAAATCCGATTAACGTTTCTTTTGCGACTAGTTTGAATTTAGAATTTTGATCTTCGCTTGCCAAAGATTTAACCGTAACAGCAAGCGACTGAGTTCCTACGTTGCCGCTCATGCCTAGTATCATTTGCTGAAAGAATACCAAAAAAGGCAGCCCTGCTATAACGCCTTCGAACACCCCCGTATACGCGCCTATAAGCAAGTCTAATACGAGCAAAAGAGTAAGCCACGGCAATCGTTTTTTAACGTTTTTTAAAACCGAGCCGCCCGAATTTTCGGAAGGAACGGCAGCTAGTTTTGCGTAGTCTTCGCTCATTTCGCTTTGAACCGCGCCCGCTACGCCCGTGCTCGTAAGTGCGCCTATAAGCCTGTTATCGGCATCTAGAACGGGTAAAGAGTCTTCTGCGTAGTCTTTAATTTTTTCTATGCAGTCCGAAATTTTTTCGTTTGCGTAAAGGTGCGGGTAAGAAGAAATCGTTATGTCGGAAAGCGGAGTCGTATCGCGCGCGATGAATAAATCGCGCAGTTCTATCGCACCGCAAAAAACGCCTTTTTCGTCGGTTACGTAAACGGTGGAAATATTGTCGTTGTCGGCGGCTTGCTTTATAAGTTCGCGCATTGCCTGCTTTACCGAAAAGAAATTTTTTATTTCGATAAAGTTAGTCGTCATTTCGCTACCGATTCGGTCGTCGTCGTACTTGCTTATAAGTTTAACGTCTTCGGCTGCTTCGCTTTCCATCAGCGAAAGAATTTCGCGTTTTTTGTTTTCGTCTAATTCGTCTAAAACGTCAACGGCGTCGTCGGCGTCCATGTTTTCCAAAACGTCGGCGGCTTCGCCCGGAGAAAGTTCTTCTAAAAGTTCTTCCGGATTTTCGAAGTAAGAAAAGATTTCGGAAAGAAGGTCGTTGCCTTCGAGCGCGGAGTAAATATGTTTTCTTTGTTCTTCCGAAAGCTCTTCTAAAGCTTTTGCAACGTCGTTTGCGTGATAATCATAAAGTTTTTCGCGCAAGCCTTCGTTTGAAAGAGTGCCGCTTAAATTGTCGTTCAGAAGGGCTAAAAGCTCGGTTGTTTTTTCGTTTACGTCTTCCATTTAATCACGCTCCTTTTCGCCAAAGCGGTTTTTATATGT
>CAZNKA010000083.1:0-6329 GCA_964573495.1 uncultured Acidiphilium sp.
AAGGGTTTTAAGTTTTCTACTTACGCTACTTGGTGGATTCGTCAGGCTATAACCAGAGCAATAGCGGACCAAGCTCGCACGATAAGAATTCCCGTACATATGGTCGAAACCATCAACAAGCAAGTCCGCGTTTCGCGCATGCTTTTACAAAAATTAGGAAGAGAGCCGACCCCTTACGAAATAGCAGAAGAAATGGGCATTTCGGAATATCGCGTTATGGAAATTCAAAAAATAGCGCAAGACCCGGTTTCTCTCGAAACGCCGATTGGCGAAGAAGAGGATAGCCATATAGGTGATTTTTTAGAAGACGAAACAGCTACCGCGCCCAGTGATACGGTCGCGTTCAATATGCTAAAAAATCAACTTATTAGCGTGTTGGATACTTTAACCCCGCGTGAAGAAAAAGTTTTGCGTTTGCGTTACGGCATCGACGACGGCAGACCCAGAACGCTCGAAGAGGTAGGTAAGGAATTTAACGTTACTCGTGAACGTATAAGGCAAATCGAGGCAAAAGCGTTAAGAAAGCTTCGTCATCCTTCGCGTTGCAAGCGTTTAAAAGATTTTATTGATTAACCGATGATGCGAATATGACTGATAGATTATCGTTAATTTTATCCGAAATACCAAAGTGTGATTCGTTTGCGGACGTAGGGTGCGATCACGGAATAATCGCGGAGCAAATTTTACTTCGCGGAACTAAAAGAATAACGGTTTCCGATATATCTGCAGAAAGCCTTAAAAAGGCTACTTCTCGATTAAAAAAATATTTATCGAGAGCAAAAGAAAACGGAGTTGAAATATCGGCTGTCGTTTGCGACGGATTATCTTCGGTTCAGCCTTGCGAGTGCGCTTTAATTGCCGGAATGGGCGGCGAAGAAATAGATAAAATTTTACTTTCTGCGCCTTTCTTACCTAAACAATTAATTCTTCAACCGATGAAAAACACACCGAAGGTTCGAAAAACCGTTCTTTCTTTGGGTTACGGAATAAAAAAAGATTATATTTTCAAAGATAAAAAGTTTTATAATTTGTTGGTTTGCGAAAAAGATTACGAGTGCAGACCTTATAGCGAGGCAGAGTTTGAATTTGGCAGAGATAATTTAAAAAATTATCAACCCGCGTTTGTCGAATACTTGACAAAAGAGCTTGCAAATGCGAAAAAATATGCTAAAAACGTCGTTTCGCTCTGCGATTTAGCAGATATTAATAATCGAATAACATTACTTACGGAGCTTTTAAACGGTGCTTATTAAAGAAATAATTTCCGAATCCGAAAAAATTGCGCCGCTAGCTTATTCTTTAGCGGCTGTTGAAAAGGG
Organism: uncultured Acidiphilium sp.; assembly: GCA_964573495.1. Classification (GTDB taxonomy): domain Bacteria; phylum Bacillota; class Clostridia; order Christensenellales; family Borkfalkiaceae; genus HGM11416. The sequence continues at coordinate 1,320 of CAZNKA010000083.1, forward strand.
GTATTACGATAATAGCGGATTGCTTGTCGGCGACGATGCGCAAGAAACCACCGGCGTTTTGTTTGCTCTCGATTTAAACAAATCCGTTTTAAATCTTACAAAAGAGCTCGGTGTTAAGCTTATTTTTACCCATCATCCCGCAATATATAAACCTATAAAAAACATTAACGGCGTTTTGGCGGATTGTTTAAATAACGGCATTTGCGTTTACTCGGCTCATTTAAACCTCGATATAGCCTGTGGGGGAATCGAGGACGGGCTTTGCGCGATTTTAGGAGCGAAAAATCCAAAAACGTGCGAGTATATTACTGAAAATTGCGGATTCGGAAGGGAATTTGAAATAGAGCCGATAAGTTTTAAAACGTTGGTGGCCGAAGTTTCGGCAAAATTGCAATTAAATAATTATATGGTTTTCGGTAACGGAAATCGCGTTATAAAAAAAGTTGCGTCTTTTTGCGGCGCCGGGCTTGACGAATCGTCTGCCGCTCAAAAAAACGATGTAGATTTGCTCGTTTCGGCAGATATATCGCATCACGTTTTGTTGGCGGCGCTTGAAAACGATAAATGCGTTTTACAGTTAACGCATTATACTTCGGAGGCATTTGCGTTCGAATCTTTTGCAAAAAAACTGTGTGAAAATTTAAAAATTAAAGCTCACTTTTATTTTGACGAGCGTTTTTTGTAAGTTTTTTGCAAAAACTTCGGCATAAATAAAGGTAATAATTTTTTAACAAAATAAAAGTGAAAAGGAGTATATAATGTCGGTAATAGACAAAATTTTGGCTTATCAAGAAGAAGACAGAAAACTTTTCGAAATCGAAAAGGAATTAAGCGGAAGCGAATCTAGAAAAAAGGGTGTTGAAGCTCAGCGTTTTTTACGTTCGGTAAGCGAAACGCTCGCGGGGTTGGAAGCAAAATCGCAAGAATTATGCCATGCATATGAAAAAGCGCTGTCTTCTTTGGATAAATTAAAAGAAGATAACGCAGAGTTTAGCGATATAGCCGATAAAGCTTCCGACGAAAAAGAGCTTGCTTATTTAAAAGGTAAAGCAAGCGAACTCGTTAAGGCTCTTAACGATCTTTCTTTTAAGGTTCAAAAAATCAAACAAGAAATGAACGAGTTGGCTATAAATTACGGAAAACTAAAAAAAGAAACTGCGTCTTATCAAGCGATTTTTAAAAAAGCCGGCGAAGAATACGGCGCATTAAAAGAAAAAGCCGCGCCCAAACGCAAGGAAATAGAAAAAAATCTGGAAAAACTAGAAGTCGGAATTCCGTCGGAGCTTATGCAAAAATATAAAGAGAAAAGGAAGGATAAGCATTTCCCAATCGTTTATCGCATAAGCGACAAACATTGTAGTGCATGCGGAACCGAGCTCTCGATGGCTCAGCTTTATAAATTAGACAAAGCCGACGAGCTTATAGAGTGCGAAAACTGCCGCAGATTGATTTTTAAATAAGGAATTACTTTAAAAGCCGCTTGAACAAATCAAGCGGTTTTGCATAAAAGGAGTTTTTTATGCCCGAAAAAATTAATTTTACAGAGGTATTATCGGACGAAAATTCGGCGGTTTGCGAAAAAGTCGAGCAAAGCCTTCGCAAAAAGTTCAAAGGCTCGCTTTTAAGCAAGTTTATAAAAGCCGCTAAAATTTACGAATTAATAAACGAAGGCGATAAAATTGCAGTTTGCATATCCGGCGGTAAAGATTCGATGCTTATGGCTAAGCTTTTTCAAGAATTGCGCCGCCATAGCGAAGTTAATTTTGAACTCGAATTTATCGTTATGGACCCCGGTTATACCGAAAAAAATCGGGAAACCATCATTGAAAATGCTAAAAAATTAGGTGTTCCCGTAAAAATTTTCGAATCGGATATTTTCGAAGCCGTTTTTTCGATAGAAAAATCGCCGTGCTACCTTTGTGCTAGAATGCGCCGCGGTTATTTATACAGCTACGCTAAATCGCTAGGGTGTAATAAGATAGCGCTCGGTCATCATTACGACGACGTGATCGAAACTATTCTTATGGGAATGCTTTACGGTGCGCAAATTCAAACAATGATGCCTAAACTGCATAGCTCCAATTTCGAAGGAATGGAGCTCATCCGCCCGATGTATTTAATTAGAGAAGACGATGTTAAGGCTTGGCGCGATTATAACGAGTTAACTTTTTTGCGTTGCGCTTGCAAGTTTACGGAACTAAACTACGAGCAGGCAAGCGGAGATAATTCTTCTAAGCGTTTGGAAATGAAAGAACTTATAAAACAAATAAAAAAAACGCACCCCGAAGTGGAAAAGTGCATTTTTAAAAGTGTTGAAAACGTTAATTTGGATACCGTCATAGCTTATAAAAGAAAGGGCGAGCGGCACTGTTTTTTAGAAGATTACGATAAATAAAAGTGTTAATGCAAATTTAAAAAGTTACCCATCGGATATGTCTGTGGGTAACTTTTTTGTCTTGAAAATCTGTCACCTAGGGCGACAGCCCCATGTTGGTCGAAAATAAGAAAGAGAAATAAATTCTTGCCAATCTGGCAATTATGCTTGACAATGTTTTTTTTAATGTGTTATTATATGTGTATAAATGTTTTGGAGGTTTGCCTTATGGCGAAACTAGGCGAAAGAATAGTAGCCTTATTAAAAGAAAAAAGCATGGCTCAAAAAGACCTTGCTATGATGATAGGTGTAACGGAATCGGCTTTATCGCGATACATTAGTAATGAAAGAGAGCCCAAAATAGAGGTTTTAGCAAATCTCGCTACGGCTTTAGATACTACCGTTGATTATTTAATAAAAGGCGAAAAGATTGAAACCGATTTTGACGAAATATATCGATTAGTTGCAAGAAGTTCATATTCTTTAACCGAAAAACAAAAAATGCAAATAATAGAGGCGGTAATGAAAAATAAATGATAGATGAAGAAAGGACTCGTGCGGTAAGAATTCCGCCGTGGAAATATGATGAAATTGAAAAAAGGGTGGTTGATTTATATATCGAACAAAATATACATAGTGTGCCGATTGATCCTTTTGCGATAATTAAAAACAGAGGGTATGTCTTGGTTCCTTTTTCAAAATTCGGGCAAGACAGTCGTCCTGATTGTATAGATGAAAATAACGACGCATTTTCTTTTTATGTGCCCGAATTAAAAAATTACGTTATCGTATATAACGATAATAAATCGTTGCCACGAATAAGGTTTACGCTTATGCATGAATTAGGGCATATAGACTTAGGTCATAAAGGTGAGAGTGATTTATCAAAAAAGATGGCAGATTATTACGCAGGATATGCGTTAGCGCCGTCTCCGCTTATCGGTAAAAACATATTTGATAATACTTTTGAAATAACTTCGTTTTTTTGGATTTCAATGGAATGCGCCGATGCTTGTTTGCACAGATATCAAAATTGGCAACTATATGGCGGAAGAGATTTAAAAGATTATGAAATTAAACTACTTAGCCTATTTGAATAATTTATAAAATAACATTAACATAAAGGAAAAGCGCTTAAAAGTTGCGGCAACAACAATTAAGCGCCTTTCGGGTAATGCCTTAATAAAGCATTATAACAGAATTATTGTAGCATTTTCCCCTCCTTTATGTCAAATGATTTTTTGACGTTACCCAAAAAGCGGTAAAAAAATTTTTAAGGAGGGAATGTAAAATGCATTCTAAAGAAGCTCGGTCTAAACAGACCTTTTTACGCAATGAGTTCGAATTATACGGAAAATGGAATATGCCCGTTATTCGTAAAACCGAACTGGATTTAACGAACGTCGAATTGATTAGTTATACGGATATAAAAACTAACGATAACGACGAAAACAAACGAAAAGGCGTTCATTTTTATATTGACGACTATCGTATGGAAGGATTATATAATAATCCCGAAAAGCATTTACATAGGTTGGGGCAATATGCGTTTGTAACGTCGCCGGATTTTAGCGTTTACGTTGATTTACCCCGTGCGGTGCAAATGTACAACGTTTTTAAAGGGCGTTGGTGCGGCGCATATTGGCAAAGCAAGGGTTTAACGGTAATATCTAACGTAAGCTGGGGCGATTCAAGTACGTTTGATTTTTGTTTTGACGGAATAGAAGAAGGTTCAATCGTTGCCGTAAGCACGATAGGCTGCAAGCGCAGCAAATCGGCATTTATGCGCGGATATAACGAAATGTTAAAACGCATAAAACCGAGCGCGATTATCTGCTTTGGTTCGCCTTTTGCCGAAATGCAAGGGAATATCATTCCGATCGATTATATCTCGTCGAGGAGGGTAAATCGAAATGGGCGGTAGAGGAACTTATGCTGTGGGTAATAACGTAGGTTTTACGTATAAAACTGTTGGCAAAATCGAGGGCGTTAAGGTTTTGCAACCGATGGATAGTAAAAGAAGTTTTAATATGCCTCCAGAATCACACGCCTCTAATAGTTATATTCTTTTGGATAAAGGTGGTGTTTTTCATCAATACACAGAATACAATAAAGACCATTTGCCTATATTTGAGATAGGCTATCATGTTGAAAAAGGAATCTCAAAGAGCGGTGAGCATGTTTTTCATGTTCACGAATATTCGGCACCGGGTATTGATAATCGTCGTTCTGCAAGGAAAATAACATTACAAGAATATGAAAAATTTAAAAAATATTTTAAAGGGGTAAAAATTAAATGAAAGGAAATACACTAAATGAATTTATCGAAGATATGTTTCATAATCCGGAAAAAGAAATTATTTATTGTAAAAAAAAATATATGGTTATAGGTTATGTTAACCAAATAGGCGAGTTGTATACGTTAGAAGTATATACTATAGAGAAAAATTTTAAGGAACTGTTTAAGTTTTCGTCAAAAAAAAGACATGAATGTGTAGAACAATTTGAAAATGCGAAAATTTTTGACGGTAAAACGATTTACGAAGCTGAAAAAGATATAGAGGTCCTTTTTGGATAAAAAAGGAGGGTAAATCGAAATGGGCGGTAGAGGAACTTATGCGGTAGGCAAAAACGTC
>CAZNKA010000084.1:0-6296 GCA_964573495.1 uncultured Acidiphilium sp.
CAGATAAAATCAATTATATCGAAAACGCATTTATTTGCGAATAATATCGAATTATAAAATCTGTCGGCAAAGTCGGCGAAATTCTACGATAAAATTTAACTGCAAAACGGCGCGCTCTTTAACGCGTTTTTTGTTATTTTTCGTATTATGCGAAACGCGGGAAAAAATAGGTTAACCGCGTTTACGCTTAATAAGCTCGATAAACTAAGGAAAAATTATGAAAATATCCGTATCGTCCGCGGCGGGCGTAGAACTCGCCGTAAAAAAAGAACTTTATAGGCTGGGTTACGGCGAACTGCCCGCGGTTAACGGCAGAATAAGCTTCGAAGGCGACGAATCCGACGTTTGCAAGTGTAACCTTTTTTTGCGCTCGGCGGACAGAGTTTTTATAGAGCTCGCGCAGTTTAAGGCAACCGATTTAAACGAGCTTTTCGACGGAATAAGCTCGATTAAGTGGGAAAATTATTTATCGCGCGAAGCAAAAATAATAATAAACGCGAAGTGTACCGAAAGTAAAATTCATGCCGTTTCGGTAACGCAAAGCCTGACCAAAAAAGCGCTTTGCGAAAGGCTTTTATCCGTTTATAAAACTCCGCTTTCCGAAAACGGCGAGCGTTATAAAATAGAAGTTTCGATTCTGCGCGACGTCGTAACCGTTTCGCTGGACACGTCGGGCGAAGGATTGCACCGCAGGGGCTATCGCGGATTGGTGGGTGAAGCGCCTTTGAAAGAAACGCTTGCCGCCGCGATAATTTCGCTTTCGGTGTGGAATCCGTCGCGCCCGCTGGCGGATCCGTTCTGCGGCAGCGGCACCATTCCTATCGAAGCCTGTCTTTACGCGCTTAATATTCCCGCGGGGGGCATGCGCGATTTCGATTTTAAATATTGGAAAAAACTTGATTTTTCCGCGTTCGAAGCAATTCGCGTCGACGGCTTTTCGAAAGTTAAAAAACTCGATTTTCGCGTTAACGCATTCGATATAGACGAAAAACAGCTAAAACTTGCCAGAAAACATGCCGAGCTTGCGGGTGTTAGCGAATATATACATTTTCAGCGTGCCGACATGCGCGATTTTTCGTCGCAAAAACGCTACGGAGTAATTATTACCAACCCGCCTTACGGCGAAAGATTAAGCGACGTAGCCGAAGTCGAAAACCTTTTAACCGATTACGGCAAGGTTTTTAAGGCTTTGCCCGATTGGAGCGCGTACACCCTTACTCCAGCAAAGAATTTCGAGCGGTTATTCGGTAAAAAAGCTGATAAAAAACGCAAGCTTTATAACGGTTCCATCGAGTGCTGTTTGCATGCGATGCTAGGCAATCCGCCGCCGAAAAACGCAAATTTCATTAAAGATTTAAAGGGATAAAAAACGATGGACGATTTGTTTTTAAAAGAAAAAAACTCGGTTGACGAAGATAAGTCGAAGTTAGACGCACCTCTCGGCGAAGAGATTGCAAAAACGGAAGGCGTAGGCAAAAAAAGCGGTAAAGATATTTTCTTTAGCGTTTTGGCAACCTTTATTTCCGCTTGCGCGGCGGGCGCGTTTATCGGAATAGGCGGGGCGGCGTATTTGTCCGCTCAAAGCAAAATCGCGGGGGCGTTGTTTTTCGCTGTCGGAATGTTCGCCGTATGCTTTTTTAAATTTAATCTTTTCACCGGTAAAGTATGCTACGCCTTAGGAAATAATAAATATTACGCTTTGCGGCTTATAATAATATTGCTAGGCAATTTTGCGGGTGCCTTTTCGCTTGCTTTTCTTATAAATTTAACGCGGCTAAGCTCGTTAAGCGCGGCGGTTTCTTCCGTTGTCGAAACAAAGCTCGAAGGCGGGCTTTTAAGCGCGTTCGTTTTGGGTATTCTGTGCAACGCGCTCATTTACGTGGCGGTCGAAGGCTATGCTAGTGCGCAAAGCTCAGCGGTTAAGTTGTGCGCTCTGTTTTTGGGTGTGAGCGTTTTCGTTTTGTGCGGATTCGAACACTGTGTGGCAAACGTTTTCTATATTTCGCTTGCCGGTGCTTGGAACGCTCGCTCGCTTGCCTTTTTTGCTGTTAACGTCGCGGGGAATGCGATAGGCGGAATTTTAACCCGGCTTGTTTCTAAAATCGCATTAAAAAAATAAAAGAACCAACAAGAAGGTAAAAAAGAGAAAAATGCTAAAAAAGTTAAATTATTCGGATTTCGATAAAATTTACCCGATAATGGAAGAATCTTTTCCGACTGACGAGCGTCGCCCGTACGACGAGCAAAAGTCGCTTATGTTCAATCCCGAATATAGCGTTTACGCCGTCGTAGACGAAAAAACGGGCGAAGTAAAAACCTTTATAACTATATGGAATTTCGAAAAATTTGCGTTTGCGGAGCATTTCGCAACAAAAAAAGAATATCGCGGCGGCGGAACGGGAACGCTTGTACTTAACGAATTGTTCGATTTGTTAAAGCGTCGCGTTTGCTTGGAAGTCGAATTGCCGAATACGGACTTTGCGAAACGAAGAATAGAGTTTTATAAACGCAACGGATTTTCGGAAAACTTTTTCGAATACGTACAGCCGCCCATATCGGCGGGCAAAAACGCGATAGAGCTTAGGCTTATGACCACTGACGGAACGCTTACTCGAACCGAATTTAACGAAGTGAAAAAACAGATTTTTAAAAAAGTTTATAAAGTAGAGCTTTAACGCTTTATGAAAAACTGAGTTGTTCGGAGTTTTATTAACGAGTTTTTGCCATGTTTTCGCTATAGCTTTTGCAAATTATGCCGAAAAAAACGCCTTCGTTCTTGCAAATCGCGAAAATAACGCTTAAATTTGTTTACATCTCGCTTAAAATAGGGTATAATTATTAAGATTGATATAAATTTAATTTCACCCACGGAGAATATATTATGGGATTGATTAGATATATTTTAGAAGCAGATTCGCGCCGCAGTATTAAAAGAATAGGCGCGTTGGCGGATAAAATAATGGCAATGTCGCCTAAATACGAGGCGATGAGCGACGACGAACTTCGTTCGCAAACGGATATTTTCAAAAACAGAATAAAGGCGGGCGAATCGCTCGATTCTATTTTGTGCGAAGCGTTTGCCGTAGTTCGCGAAGCTTCTTACAGAGTTTTAAACATGCGGCATTATCGCGTTCAGCTTATGGGCGGTATATGCGTTCATCAAGGGCGCGTTGCCGAGCTTAAAACGGGCGAAGGAAAAACGCTTATGTCCACGCTGCCCGCTTATTTAAACGCGCTCACGGGGAAGGGCGTTCACGTAGTTACCGTAAACGATTACCTTGCCAAGCGCGACGCGGAATGGATGGGTAAACTTCACAGATTTTTAGGTCTTACCGTAGGCGTTAACGTACATGAAATGACGGACGACCAAAAACGTGCCGCTTACGCGTGCGATATAACTTACGGCACCAATAACGAGTTCGGCTTCGACTATCTTCGCGATAATTTGAAAGTCAGCTTAAATCAAATGGTTCAACGCGGGCTGGAATTTGCCATCGTCGACGAAGTAGACTCTATTTTAATCGACGAAGCGCGTACGCCGCTTATAATTTCGGGCAGAGGCAATAAATCTTCCGAAATGTACGCTCAAGCGGACAGATTCGTTCGCACCTTAAAGCGCGAGCAAGATTTCACCGTAGACGAAAAAGAAAAAAGCGTTCAGATAACCGAAAGCGGTTCGCGCAAAGCCGAAGCGTTCTTCGGGGTTGAAAACATTGCCGATATCGAAAACGCGGAGCTTAACCATCACATTCAGCAAGCGTTAAAGGCGCACTTTATTTTCAAGCGCGATAACGACTATATCGTTCAGGACAGCGAAATTATAATCGTAGACGAATTCACCGGGCGTCTTATGATAGGCCGTAGATATTCCGAAGGTTTGCACCAAGCCATCGAAGCTAAAGAGGGCGTGGTTATTCGTAACGAAAACCAAACTCAGGCGACTATAACTTTCCAGAACTATTTCCGCCTTTACAAAAAGCTTTCGGGCATGACGGGTACAGCTAAAACCGAAGAAGAAGAATTTAAAACGATTTACGGGTTAGACGTTTTGGAAATTCCCACGAACAAGCCCATGATTCGTAAAGATTATCACGACGTCGTTTATTCGACGGAAAAAGGCAAACTTCGCGCGATAATCGACGAAATAGCAGAGCTTAACGAAAAAGGTCAGCCTATTCTGGTCGGTACGGTTACCGTCGAAAAATCCGAAGAAATTTCACGCGAGCTTTTAAAACGTCGCATAAAACACCAAATTTTGAACGCTAAAAACCACCGCAGAGAAGCCGAAATAATCGCTCAGGCGGGCAAGCTCGGCGCGGTTACGATAGCCACAAACATGGCGGGGCGCGGAACGGATATACTTCTCGGCGGCAACCCCGAATATTTGGCTAAGCAAGACCTGCGCAATCGCGGGGTAGACGAATCCGTTATCGAAATGGCTGTTTCTTACATTCAAGACGTATCCGAAGAAGTAGCCGCCGTTCGCGAAGAATATCGCAAACTTTTAGCCGAACATTCAGCAGTTACAGAAGCCGAAAAAGCCAAGGTTTCCGAATTAGGAGGCTTGTTTATAATCGGTACCGAGCGCCACGAATCGCGCCGTATCGATAACCAGTTGCGCGGTCGTGCGGGTCGTCAGGGCGACCCCGGAGCTTCCAGATTTTACATTTCGCTCGAAGACGATTTAGCTCGCCGTTTCGGCGGCGAAAGAATGCAGCGCATTTACGCGATGTTCAAGGTGGACGAAAACACCCCCATCGAAGCGAAAATGCTAAGCAAAAGTATCGAAAACGCTCAACGCACAATAGAAGGCAAAAACTTCGGAATAAGAAAACATATTTTGGGCTACGACGACGTTATGAATCGTCAGCGTATGGTCATGTATGAAGAAAGAATGAAAGTTTTGCGCGGCGAAAACGTCCATCAAGACGTGTTAAATCTCATTCCCGATTACATTCGCGGGCTGTTCGAACAAACGGTTAACGTTTCGCAAAATCCCGATTCGTGGGACGAAGCCGCTTTGAATAAAATTTTAGAAGAACGCGCTTTACCCGTCGGAACGGATTTTATCGACAGAGAAAAACTCGAAAATCAAGATTACGAATATTTGCTTGCTTGCACAATCGAAAAAGTTAACGAATGTTACGAGCAAAAAATTGCGAATTACGCCGAAAACGGCATAGATTATCACGAAGTCGAAAGAATGATTTTGTTGAAAATCGTAGATACCAAGTGGATAGATCACATCGACGCGATGGATAGGCTCAAACGCGGTATATCTTTACGCTCTTACGCCAACGAAGATCCGCTTAACGCCTATAAAAAAGAAGCTCTCGATATGTTCGAGGAAATGACCGCAAGTATTCAAGAAGACACCGTTAAATATCTTTTAAAAATCGAAGTGGAGCGCGTGCCGCAACCCAAGCCGCGCGAAAATAACAACCTTACTGAAAACGGCGGCAGTATAGAAAGTGCCGCACGTCAAGCACCTTCTAAGCCGGTAGGGCTCCCGGGGCGTAACGACCCGTGTCCTTGCGGAAGCGGCAAAAAGTATAAAAACTGCTGCGGAAAATAAGCCGTAAATCAATATTAAATACAAAGAGTAAAATAAAAAGTGAGCAAGTCGGTTAGATTTGCCGCTTTTTTTTGCGTTTTTCGGGTAATAGTTCGGTGGCGGTGAAAGTCGCGTTTTTTTATTGTTTTTCTAAGGTAAAAAAATAAAAATTTACAAAAAATTTTTGTTTTGCCTATTAAAAAAACTTGCAATCGTTAAGCGTTTATGTTATACCTACGCGTGTTATTGAGAGTGTTCAAGAGTTAATACAAAAAAGGAAGATAAAGCTTATGAGTAAAAAAGGATATAATTCAGGAACGGTAAAGTCAAAAGTGCTGCATACTGCGGCAAAAATGTTTATAACCGAAGGCTACGATCAAACTACGATTCGCAAAATGTGCGACGTAATGAATCTGAACAGCGGTTCTATAACTTACGTTTTTAAGTCGAAAGAAGCTATCGTGTGCGAGCTGGTAAAATACGTGCTCGAAGGGCAGTTTGCATTTGCCGAAAAACTTCTCGAAGGCAAAACCGACGATAAAATTTTGTTTTACGCCGTAGAAACCACATTGCAGCTTTATATGGCGGAATCCAACGAAAACGTGTGTAAACTATATAACGTGGCGTATTCGTTGCCGAACTCTTCGGAGATTATTTATCATATGATAACCGAAAAGCTCGAAAATATTTTCAAGGAAACGTTGCCCGATTGGCAGACGAAAGATTTTTACGAACGTGAAAT
>CAZNKA010000085.1:0-6233 GCA_964573495.1 uncultured Acidiphilium sp.
CGTCATCCTGAGCGGAGCGGCTGAAAGCCGCGCAGTCGAACGGATTTAAGCCTTCGCCCGCGCAGAAATCGACTGAAAACAAGTAAACTTAAACGCATTGGGAGAAGGTGGCACGCGAAGCGTGACGGATGCGGGGTGAAAGCTCCGTAAAAAAACAAGCAAAAGCCCCCTCATCAGTCAGCCTTCGGCTGACAGCTTCCCCCAAAGATGAACGGGGGAAGCCTTTCTCGCATTGCTTGCGCTAATTAAAAAAACGCGCCTAGATCTTTCGACTTCGCTCAAGATGACGAGGCGCGTTTAGTGATGACGCGTCGCGCTAGGGCGGAAAAGTTTTAATCCGAAATAGCTTGTTCTTCGCCCGAATTTTCGTCCTTTTTATTCATTTTATTTAACGCGTTCATAATTTGTTCTTGCCCGTCTTTAACGGTTTTGCGAACTTTAAACGAATTAGCCGCGGCTACGGCTCCGCCTAAAGCACCCAAAAGCATTCCTAAACAAAAATCTTTTTCCATATTCCTCCATTATATTCAAAGGTTTTAACCTTCGCGTTTAGTATGCTCCGAAAAATAAAAAATATTTACTAAAATTTGCGCAAATAATAAAGCGTAAAATTTAAGCACGTAAAGCGTAATTAAAAAAGCGGGCAAGTCGATTTTTCGGCTCGTCCGCTTTAAATGTTATTTCGATTATTGATTTTTAGCCTTCCGTTTTGCGCTAATTTTGCCGAAAACGATGGGGACCGTGTAAGTGACGATAGCTTCGAAAACAGCCAAAATTGCCCAAACCAGCGCCGTTTGCGCCGTTAGCGGGGCAAGTTTTACGAAATCGCCGAAAACGGTAAGCGCTAAAATCAGCCCCGAAACGCATATTGCCGCAACTATAACTCTGTAAATCGTAATAGGGCGCATTGCTTGAAACAGCAGTAAATATCCCGCCGTAGAAAGTGCTAAAAGAGTGAGCGTGCTTTGCTCCGCGACCGAAAATCCTAAGTTTTTATCGATGAAAATGAGCACTACGCTAGCCAAAAACGCGCTTAACGCCGCGGGAAACGCCCTTATAAGCGTTTGAACTATAAAATTTCCGCCTTGCTTTTTTTCGTTCGGCTCCAGCGTTAAAAGGAACGCGGGCATTCCCACGTTGAACAGCGAAACGAAGGAAACGTGAACAGGGTCTAAGGGGTAATCCCTAAACGCTATAAGCGAAAATACGGACATTAAAATAGAGAACAAATTTTTATATAAAAACAAAGTCGCGGTGCGGGTGATATTGTTTATATCGCGCCGACCTTCCGAAACTATTTGTTTCATGTGTGAAAAATCCGAATCCATTAAAACGACTTGCGCCGCCTCGCGCGCCGCGTCACTGCCCGAACCCATCGCGATTGAGCAATCGGCTTCTTTCATGGCTAAAATATCGTTAACGCCGTCGCCGGTCATTGCGACTTTCAAGCCCGCCGCCTTTAAAGCCAAAACTATTTGCTTTTTTTGTTCGGGTTTAACTCTGCCGAACACCGTATATTTTTTCACGGCATCGGCTATGTCTTCGTCCGTTAAAAGGGTAGTGGCGTCAACGTATTTTTCGGCGTTTTTTATGCCCGCTTGCTGCGCTATATGTGAAACGGTCAGCGGGTTATCGCCCGAAATTACTTTTACTTCTACGCCTTGCTTTTCGAAATATTCGAAGATTTCGGTCGCGTTTTCGCGAATTTCGTTAAGCAAGCAAATAAAAAAGTAAAACTGTGTTTTTTCGTTTTTTATCGATTTAAAAACCAAAATGCGCTTGCCTTGTTCGGCGTGCGCTTCGATTGTTTTTTTGCTCGTTTTCAGCTCGTCTTCGCTTAAAACGAATTCGGGTGCGCCCAAAGTAAAGGTCGTTTCGCCCGCGGTTATAAACGAACGCTTTGTTTTAGAGTTGAAATTTTCTACTTTTTCGGGCACGAAGTTTTGCGACGGGGTATAGCCGTTTTGCTCGCAAAAATACTTTTTTAAAGCAGTCATCGTCGCGTTTTTATCCGTTATCGCTTGTAGATAAGAGCAAAAAAGCGTTTCCGCTTGCTTTTTCGGTTCGCTTTCGGGTAAGTTTGCTTGTTCGTTGTTTTCAAAAATTTCGGGCGGAAATATAACGTCCGAAACGGACATGTCGTCGCCGGTTATCGTTCCGGTTTTATCAACGCACAAAACGTCTACGCGCGCCAACGTTTCCACGCTGCGCATGTCGTGCAGTAACACGTGGTTTTGCGCAAGCCTAATCGCGCTGAGCGCGAGCGCGATCGTGGTTAAAAGGTGCAATCCTTCGGGAATCATTCCTATAAGCGCGCCTATCGTTTTCGTTACGGAAGCGGGTATCGTGTTGTGGTTTGCGAAATGCGATTGGCAAAACAGCAAAATACCCATCGGGATTATTATTATGCCTGCGCAAAGAATAATTCTGTTTATGTCCTTAATCATTTCGGACGTTTTGTCTTTAATTTCTTTTGCTTGGCGGGTAAGGTTTGCCGAATAAGAGTTTTCGCCCACGGCGGTGAGGGTTGCGTACGCGGAGCCGGAAATAACGAAACTGCCCGATAAAAGCGTGCTTTCGGGCTTTTTTTCTATCTCGTCGGCTTCGCCAGTTAAAAGCGATTCGTTAACTAAAAGTTCGCCTTCGTAAACGGCGGCGTCCGCGGGAATTTGTTGCCCTGCTTCGAGCAAAACCAGGTCGCCTAAAACCAGCTCGTCCGAAGTAAGTTTTACTTTTTCGCCGTCGCGAAGGACCGTGTAGGTCGATTTGTTTAAAAGGGTAAGTTTATCCAGCACCGCTTTCGAGCGCATTTGCTGAAAAATACCTATTATCACGTTTGCCAAAATTACGGGCAAAAAGGTTAACTGCGCATAGTCGCCTATGCTTACTAAAAGTATGGTAAAAAGCGCGAAAACCGCGTTAAAATACGTGAATAAATTGCTAGCTATAATCGAAAGATAGCTTTTGCTCGCCTTGCTTTTAATCGCGTTCGATTCGCCGTTTTTGATTTTGGCTTTTGCTTCGGCGGAGGTAAGACCGTTGTTTTTCATTTTAAACTATATATCGCGCGGCGCGTTTTTACGCCGCGTTTGCCTTCAACAATAATATAAGGCAATATTATCACCATTTTATAAAAAAAGTCAAGCAAATTTTTTCGAATATAAGTTTTCGTTATAAGTGAAATAAAAAACGAGTATATAAAGTTTTTAAAATCGCGCGTTAAGCGTTGCCGATTTAATAAAAATATGATATAATGATTATTCGTTGGAGAACGGCAAAATATCGTGAGGTTTGTATGAAAGATAAATACGTAAGTCCGCTGTGCGAACGCTACGCGGACGCGGAAATGCAAAAGATTTTTTCGGCGGCTAATCGTTATTCCACTTGGCGCAAGCTGTGGGTTGCTTTGGCTGAAGCTGAAAAGCGTTTGGGCTTGAATATTTCCGACGAGCAAATCGGCGAAATGCAAAGCCATATTTACGATATAGATTACGAAAAAGAAGCGGAATACGAAAAATCGCTTCGGCACGACGTAATGGCGCATATTTATACTTACGGCGACGCGTGCAAAAAGGCTCGCCCGATAATTCATTTGGGCGCGACCTCGTGTTACGTTACCGATAACACCGATATTATTTTGCTTAAGGAAGGGCTTTTAGCAATAAGAAAACTTTTGATAAACGCAATAAAAGCCGTTTACGATTTCGCCGATAAATACAAGGGGTTGCCCGTTTTGGCTTACACGCATTTTCAAGCGGCTCAGCCCACTACGCTCGGCAAACGCGCCACGCTTTGGCTTAACGACCTTTTCGAAGATTTAAAACGGCTAGACCACGAGCTTGGCGAACTTAAATTTTTCGGGTGCAAGGGCACGACGGGTACGGGCGCAAGTTTTCTGGCGCTTTTCGGCGACGAGCAAAAAGTTTTCGAGCTCGAAAAACTTATAGCCGAAAAATTCGGGTTTGAAAAAATCGTTCCCGTTTCGGGGCAAACGTATTCCCGCAAAATAGACTCTTACGTTTTAAACGTTTTATCTTCGATTGCTCAGTCGGCGGCAAAATTTTCTTCAGACGTGCGCCTTATGTGCCACATGAAAGAAGTCGACGAGCCTTTCGAAAGCAAGCAAATAGGTTCTTCCGCAATGGCGTATAAGCGCAATCCCATGCGCAGCGAACGCATAGCTTCCTTGGCAAGGTACGTTATGATAGACGCGCTAAACCCAGCAATAACGGAGGCGCAACAGTGGCTCGAACGCACGCTCGACGATTCTGCCAACAAAAGAATTTCGGTTCCGGAAGCGTTTTTGGCAACCAGCGGAATTTTAAATCTTTATATAAACGTAATAAGCGGGCTTACCGTTTACGATAAAGTCATCGAAAAGAATTTAAGCCGCGAACTTCCATTTATGGCAACCGAAAACGTGCTTATGTATCTCGTTGAAAAACGCGGGTGCGATAGGCAGTGGGCGCACGAAAAAATTCGCGTTCATTCAATCGCCGCGGGTGCTAAGGTCAAAGTCGAAGGCGGCGATAACGACCTTATAGACCGACTTGTTGCCGATAAAGAACTTAATTTAACCAAAGAAGAAATAAATTCGGTTATAAACGCAAAAGGCTTAAGCGGGCTTGCCGAAAAGCAGACCGAACTGTTTTTAAAACAAATAAAACAAGAAGTTTTAGATAAAAACAGCGAGCTTTTAGGCGTTAAAGCCGAAGTCAACGTTTAATCGTTGTTTATAAAAAAATATAAAAAACAGATAAAAAATTATAAAATTCATTTGCAAGGAGAAAAACAAAAAATGCTTACTGCAATAGTCGGAATTAACTGGGGTGACGAAGGAAAAGGCAGAATGGTCGATTTACTTTCGGATCGCTACGACGTAATCGTGCGCTATCAAGGCGGAAACAACGCGGGGCACACGGTAATCAACGAAAAGGGCAAGTTTATATTAAACTTGTTGCCTTCCGGTATTTTGCGTGACGAAACCGTTAACGTAATGGGTCCGGGAATGGTTATCGATATCGAGCATCTTTACGGCGAAATCAGCCGCTTGCGCGAACACGGAATCGAAATCTCTCCCGAGCATTTGAAAATAAGCGACAAGGCGACCATTTGCATGCCTTACAACAAGCTTTTGGACGGGCTCGAAGAAGATAGATTGAAAGATAGAAAATTCGGTTCCACCCGCCGCGGAATAGCCCCCGTTTATTCGGATAAATACATGAAAAAAACTTTCCGTATGGGAGATCTTAAAAATTTGGCTTCGTTAAAGCAAAAAATCACCGATATAGTCGAATGGAAAAACCTTTTGGTTACCGCTTACGGCGTAGAACCCGTTAAGGCGGAAGATATTTACGCTTGGCTCGAAAAATTCGGTACGCCGTTTATTCCTTACGTTTGCAACGTCGGCGAATATTTAGACGGCGAAATTAAAAAAGGTAAGAACGTTATGTTCGAAGCTCAGCTCGGCGCGCTGCGCGATATCGACTTCGGTATATTCCCTTACACCTCGTCTTCGTCTACGATAGCGGCTTACGCTCCTATCGGCGCGGGTATTCCGGAGCATAAATTAGACGAAAGCATCGGAATTATGAAGGCTTATTCTACTTGCGTGGGCGAAGGTCCTTTCACTTGCGAAATGTTCGGCGACGAAGCTCAAAAATTGCGCGACGCGGGCGGCGAATACGGCGCGGCTACGGGTAGACCTCGCAGAGTAGGCGGGTTCGACGTGGTAGCTTCTCGCTACGGCATAAAAATGCAGGGCGCGACTTATATCGCGCTTACCAAAATAGACGTTTTGTCTTATTTCGATAAAATTCCCGTTTGCGTCGCTTACGAAATCGACGGCAAAAGGGTAGAAAGCTTCCCGTTCGGCGAAGAATTAGACCGTGCGAAGCCTATTTACGAATATCTAGACGGCTTTAATTGCGATATTTCAAAATGCCGCAAAAAAGAAGATTTGCCCGTTAACGCTTTAAAATATATCGAATATATCGAAAAAGCAACCGGTTGCAGAATAAAATACGTATCCGTCGGCGCCGAGCGCGACAGTTACGTTCAAATGTTTTAATCGTTAAGTTTGATTAAAAGGGGAGCTTTATGAAGTTAAAAAAATACGAATTCAATCCCATAATTAAGCCTAATCCCGAACATTCTTGGGAAGATTTCGCAACTTTGAATCCGGCTGTAATATACGACGAGGAAAAGCAAAAATTCATAATGCTTTATCGTGC
>CAZNKA010000086.1:0-6226 GCA_964573495.1 uncultured Acidiphilium sp.
GGTCGTCCATATTGATTTCTTTAATCAATTGGTCGTAAAGGTCGGGATCTTTGTCGTAATCGTTGACTATGTTAATGTGCGCATTGTCGAGAGTTTTGTAAATTTCGTCGACCTGCTCTGCCGAAGCGTCTACCGTTTCGAGCTTATCGAAAAGAAAATCCGCCGTAATATGCCCTTGCTTTAAGCCTTCGGCTACAAGTGATTTTTTAAGCTCGTCCAAAAATTGATCGGATACGCTCATTTATATTCATCCTCCGTTATATGTGCCGCGTTTTTCGCGGTAATCGTTTTTTCGAGCAGACTAAACTGCTACTTTATCTTTTTTTCAATTCAATCAAATTTCGCGTAAGTTCTTTTATTTTTTTTGCAATTTCTTCGCGATTTTCGGTTGTTTTTTCGGTTTTAAACTGCTCGTTTAGCCTAAAAATTTCGGAATTGATTTTTTTGGTTTTTAAATTTTTAGCGCAGTCGTTATAATATTTTTCACGAGCGGCAGGCTCAACGTTATCGCAAGCGACCAAAATTTTCGACAGTTCGCCTAAATTTTCTTCCCCCGCAAATTCTTGAAGCTTGTCCGCTTCTATTTTTTTTTCGAGAATAATTTTAGCAGATAAAAATTCGGAAAGTTCATTTCTGAATTTATCCGAAAACATAAATGAAATCAAAAAATCTGATTTTGCATACGCAAATCCGCGAATAAACGAGCACAAAATAAAACGCTCGGCCTCGACGTCCGCTTTATCGGCAAAAGTATCGGGCTCGCCGTTATTAACGTTTTCGGAAACGATATTATTAACGGAGTCTTCCGAATACCCGCGTTCTAAATCACGTTTGAGAGATTCGTAAGTAATGCCGCTTTCGTCGCGAAGTTTTTTAAGTAATTCTTCCTTTAAAAACTCGTTTTTACATTCGGCTATTACTTTTAAACTTTTATTGATGTAATCGCGCCGCCCCCCCAAACTCGATAAATCCGCTTCGCTCCGCACGATTTTCATCTTAAAATCTATAAGCGGAAGCGCCTCGTTTAAACATTTATCGTAAGCTGCTTTCCCGCGTTGATTTATCAATTCGTCGGGATCCAGCCCGTCCGGTAAAGAAACTACCCTTACTTCCAATCCGTTATCGGATAAAATATCCAGCCCGCGAACCGTAGCCTTTTGCCCCGCGGCGTCTCCGTCGTAACAAATAAGCACGGAGTCGGAATATCTTTTTATAAGGCGAGCTTGCTCGACGGTAAGCGAAGTTCCCATGCTCGCAACGACGTTTTTATAACCCGCCTTGTAAAGAGCGACCGTATCCATATACCCTTCGACCATTATAACGAAAGGCAGATTTCCCGATTCTTGACGAGCCTTTTTTAAAATATTTATATTATAAAGAACCTTGCGCTTGTTAAAAAGCGGGGTATCGCTCGTATTTTTATATTTCGCAAAACCGTCGGTCGGGTTAAGCGCACGCCCGCCGAAAGCAACTACTTTGCCGAACGCGTCTATAATCGGGAAAATAAGCCGATTTGCTTCGGCGTCGAACAAAGTACCGTTTTTTTTGTTTTTTTGGCATACGCCCGCAGCCAACATTTCTTCTTCGGAATAACCCTTTGTTTTAAGTCTGCGAACCAAGCCGTCGTAATCGGTAGAAGCGCCTAATCCGAACGCACGCGCCACACCGCTTTCTATTTTTCGTTTTTTTAAATACGCACGATAAGGTTCGGCATTTTTAGAAGATAAATTTTCAACGTAATAAAGCGCGGTTTCACGCGTTAAAGCAAAAAGTCTTTGCTTGTTTTCAAGTCGAAATTTCGAAATTTCGGCGGATTTTTCGCTCGCATCTGTTTCGGGAAGCGAAATTTTAGCCTTTTCGCAAAGAAATTTAACGGAGTCGTAAAAATCGAGCCCTTCCATTTCCATCACGAATTTAATAACGTCGCCGCCCTTTCCGCAACCGAAGCATTTATAAAACTGCCCCGTTTCACTCACCGAAAAAGACGGAGTTCGCTCGCTATGCCCCGGCAACGGGCAACACGCCCAATACGACGAGCCCTTTTTGTTTAGTTGACAATACGAGCCGACTATATCTACTATATTAAGTTTTTCTTTTAATTCTTCGATAAATTTTTCGTCAAATCGCATCGTAAAACACCACTTAAATTTTATGTAATCAAATGCAACTAACAGCACTAAATCTTGAGCCTAACGAGCCAGCGTTATTAAACGGTAAAAAATCAATCATCGCTTTCTTTTCATTTATCGCCGTCGCCCAGCGTTACCGCTTGAAAAAATTTAGCGGGAACGAAAACATCTTCAAAAACCGAAACGGCATACCTATCCGTCATAGACGATATATAATCGCAAACTGCTCTGTCTATTCCGTCGTTTTTTGCAAGCCCGGCAAAAAAAGCAGGCATTTTTTTATAGTTGTTTTTAAAATATCCGTACATCGCGGAGATCATATTCATCGCGCGTTCTTCTTCGGCTTTCGCTCTGTCGTCGAGATATACTTTTTCAAACATGAACGAGCGCAAACTTTCGGTGCATTTTAAAACGGAATCGTCCATTTTTACGAAATTTTTGCCTGCGGAACACGAATATATCGACTTTATCATAGTATTTATTCTCGCACCGGAAGTTTTACCCAAAACGGAAATTTCCTCGGCGGGCAAATCGTTCAAAGTAATGGAACCAGCCCTTATCGCATCGTCTATATCATGGTTAAGATAAGCGATTCTATCTGCAAGCGAAACGGCTTGCCCTTCTAAAGTTGCGGGGATTCCGCTTTTTTTATGGTTTAAAATACCGTCGCGCACTTCAAAAGTTAAATTTAAACCCAACCCGTCGTTTTCAAGCAAATCGACTACTCTTAACGATTGTTCGTTATGCTCGAACCCGCCGGGATTAAGCTTTCTTAAACACCTTTCGCCCGCATGACCGAAAGGAGTGTGCCCCAAATCGTGACCGAGAGCGATAGCTTCGGCTAAATCTTCGTTTAAATCGAGATCTCTGCAAATCGATCGAGCAACCTGAGCCACGTCGAGCGTATGAGTAAGTCGTGTTCTGTAATGATCGCCCTCGGGCGAAAAATACACTTGCGTTTTATTTTTTAAACGCCTGAATGCCTTAGAATAAATAATGCGATCACGGTCGCGCTGAAAAGCAGTGCGCATAGGACAAGGTTGTTCTTCACGCGCGCGCCCCTTAGACTGCCGAGACTTCGCGGCATAAGGCGATAAAAAATATTCTTCTTTCAAAAAAATACGTTCGTTCATTTTAATACCGTAACAAAATTTACGCTAAAAGCATTTATTCGCAAAATTTTCTCACAATATATTATACGAAAAAAATAAGCCGTTTCCCTTTTTTTTAACAATTTTTTTACCATTTTAAAGGGGAAAGCTTAATTTTTTTATCAAAATATCAAATTTACAACAAAACTTGCTTAATAAAATCGAAAAAGAATATGACTTTAATAACCGTATTTTTTCCTTTTTACAACTAAAAACAAGAAGGATAACGCAAAAGCGGCAACTTCGGCGACGACTACGGAAAGCCAAATCCCGTCAAGATTAAACGCCATGGGAAGAAAGACTACCGCAGCCACCTGAAAAACGAGGGTACGTAAAAACGATATAAGCGCAGAAGTAAGACCGTCGTTTAAAGCGGTGAAAAAACTAGACGAAAAAATGGAAATTCCCATAAATAAAAACGAGAAGGAAAAAATTCTGAAACCGCGAACGGTCATATCCATAAGCTTTTCGCTATAACTTACGAATATCAAAGAAAGCGGATACGCCGAAATTTCGGCTAAGGCAGTCATAGCAATTCCGCAAACGCCTATTAAAATCAAGCTTTTTTTAAGAAGAGACTTAACTTCGGCTTTGTTTTCAGCTCCGTTATTATACCCTATCACGGGGGCAGTTCCTATCGAGTAACCTATAAACGCCGCCGAAAAAATCATACTTACGTACATCATAACGCCGTATGCGGATATTCCGTCGTCACCGGCGTATTGCAAAAGCTGATAATTGTAAAGCATTCCGACGACACTCATCGAAACGTTACTCATAAATTCCGAAGAACCGTTGGTGCAAGCCTTAATTATTTCTTTAAAATAAACTTTTACGCCTTTTAACTTCAATCTAAGCCTTAATATACTCGAGTTTTTTCTGAAAAAATATAAAAGCGGAACGCCGCCGCCTACCAATTGACTGAAAGCGGTAGCCAAAGCTGCGCCGGCAAGCTTATATTCTTGCGGTAACAGCGATACGAGCAACGCATCTAAAATCATGTTCGTAACACCCGCCGCAATTATTACGAAAAGCCCCAATCTCGGTTTTTCCGCCGCAACGAAAAAGCTTTGGAATAAATATTGAAGAACTAAAAACGGCAACGCGCATAAAACTATCCGCCCGTAAACGACCGAATTTTCAAGCAATTCGCCTTCAGCCCCCAATAGCAAAGCTATAGGACGAATAAACGCGATGCAGACGGCAGCCAAAACCACGCCGAGAACAAAAGTTACGTATACGAAAAGGGAAAAAAGTTCATTCGCCTTTTCGCTATCGCCTTTGCCGAAAGTGTTCGAAACGATAGCCGTACCGCCCGTTCCGAACATAAAACCTACACTACCCGGGATCATTAAAAACGGCATTATAAAATTAACCGCTTTAAACGGGATATCGCCCGCTAAGTTTGAAACGAAAAGTCCGTCCACCACGCCGTAAATAGACGTAAAAATCATCATCGCTATAGAAGGTAAAGTAAATTTTAAAAGCGTTTTGTAGCTAAATCTATCCGAAATACGAATCGACATAAAAAACTTCCGTAAAAAAATTAAAATAAAAGCCGTCTTGCTTGACAATCGGTAAAAAGATTGTTATAAAATTATATCGTAAACATTATAATCGAACAAAACGGCACAAGTACTTAACATTATATCTATTAAAAATATAATGTCAAACAAATAGCGCGTATTGTAAAAATTTTTTTACTAAAAACAAAAAAATCCTTCATAATCCCAAAATATCGTTTTTAAGGAAAAGTTTTATGCATACTTTATTTTTAATTTTTCTCGCCTTAACAATATCGGCAACCATAGTTATAGCCGCGTCTTTCGTTTGCTATAGACTAACTTTTTTCGTTAGCGAAAAATGTAAAAACGATTATTTTTCCTTGCCGGACACAGAACAATATTCGCCCTTCAAAGAAAAAACGCGCGAAATGATAGAAAACACTCTAAAAATGCCCTACGAACCGATTACGATACGATCTTTCGACGGACTCACTCTTTTTGCAAAACTTTACTTGGTGGATAAAAACGCGCCGTTTGAAATAATGATGCACGGCTATAAAAGCGCGGCGGAACGAGATTTTTCCGGCGGAGTAAAAATTGCCACGGAGGGCGGATTTAACGTTTTGCTTGTCGATCAGCGCGCACACGGCAAAAGTGAAGGAAAAGCTTTAAGTTTCGGCGTAAACGAGCGCATAGACTGTCTAAGTTGGGTAAATTACCTTATTAACCGTTTCGGTAGCGGCACGCGCATAATACTTTACGGAATGTCTATGGGAGCGGCTACCGTTTTAATGGCGACAGAGCTCGATTTACCAAAAAACGTTATCGGCGTTTTTGCAGACTGCGGATACACCGCCCCTTCGGAAATCATTAAAAAAGTTATTAAAGACACGAAACTACCGCTATTCCCCACTTACCCTCTAATAAGGCTTGGCGGAAAACTTTTCGGCGGCTTCGATATCGAAAAAGCGTCCGCAAAAAACGCGTTAAAATCTTGCGATATTCCCGTTCTTTTAATTCACGGAGCCGAAGATCGCTTCGTTCCTTGCGACATGGGGCGCGAAAATTTTAACGCCTGCGCTTCTAAAAACAAACGCCTTCTAATTATAGGCGGAGCGGGACACGGCATAAGTTATATGGTCGATAAAAACGCCTATATGCAAACGCTATCGGAATTTTTAAGCGAAATATTAGGTAAAGAAATATTTTTAAAACCGATTTAACGGCGACAAAAACGGCACTGTTTCTCTTTTTACGATTGCATATAAAAAAATTCGTAAATTAATTAAAAAACGCTAATTATTCGTTTGACAAAATTTTTTTTTAAATATATAATAGTCTAGGTTTTGTAAATGCCGCTGTGGCGGAATAGGCAGACGCAAGGGACTTAAAATCCCTCGGCTTCACGGCCGTACCGGTTCAAGTCCGGTCAGCGGCACCA
>CAZNKA010000087.1:0-6187 GCA_964573495.1 uncultured Acidiphilium sp.
CTTAGGAGAGAACTGTTATATCCGTTTAACTAAGGAAGTGTATAATGTTTTAGTTGCGACTTTTAAGGTGCGAGAAGATTTTACTATATTTAAAGCAAAAAGTCAAATTAAGCGGGGCGGTTTTCGTTATTTGTGAAAAAGTTTTAAATTTTTTATATTTTTGCTTTGCTAATTGCAAAAAATATGATACAATATAACAAGAAAATCGTAAAATAAATCGTTCGGAGGTCTTTTCGTATGAAAATTTATAAGGTAGTGCCTTTTTCCGAAACGCTAGTCGTTAAAAAACAAGAATCGGCGCAAAATGCAATTGTTAAATTTTTTGACGTCATAGGGCAAGAGTGCGTCGATGGTTGGGAATTCCATTCGATGTCACCCGTGACGGTAACTAGAAAATTAAGCAAATTTAAGAAAAAAGACGAAAATTATCACGCTTTCGTCTTCGTTAAGGAAGTAAAAGGCTGATTTTTGCAAACGAAAATTTCTGCAAATGCAAATTTCTGCAAACGCGAATCTTTGCAAATAAAAGTCTTTATAAACGAAAAATTTTTATAGGCGAAAAACTAAATTTTTTTAATCTCGGTAACGATAAGCTTGTTTTGGCTTATCGTTATTTTTACGTCGTAATCCGAAAAACGCATGCCGAAACTTTCGCCGTCCGTTTTTTTATAGCCGGGGCGGGGGTCCTGAGTAAGACATTCTTTAAGGGCTGACGCTTTTTCAGGGGTAAGCACGTTTCGTGCTTCGGGCGCAAATGTAACGGAAAGTTTGTTGAATTCAATTTTTTCGGTATAACCTCCGCGCGCGTCGGGGTGTAGGTCTGCGTAAGGAACGTAGGGTTTTACGTCGTAAACGGGGGTGCCGTCTAGCATATCGGCACCGCCTACGCGCAAAAAAGTGCCGTATTCGTCGTTTTTTTCTACTGCCAAAAGTTTTACGGAAGAAAGACCCAAACCGTTGGGGCGGAATGGCGAGCGACTGGCAAAAACTCCTACGCGCTTATTGCCTCCGAGCCGCGGCGGGCGGACTGTCGGGTTGAATTTATCTATACGCGCCGCCGAAAAATCGAAAATTATCCACAAATAATCGAAGCCTTCTATTTCTTTAAGCGCGCTTTCGTCACGATATTCGGGGGTGAAAACGATAAGAGCCTCTAAGGTCGGAGCAAGCCCGCTTTGGCGCGGAATTCCGAATTTTTCTTTAAAGTCGCTTTTTACGTATGCGATTGGTTTTACGGTGCGTTCGTCGTTCATGCATTCTTCGTTCATTTTTTACCTATATATTTTTACTTGCATACTTGCGCTTTTTTTACTTGCATATTTGCGCGTTCGCGCAAGCGCCGTTTAGTTTAAATTTTTTTGAAATGCGCGATAATCGACCTATAGCGGCACTTTTTTAATTTTTTTGCCTCAAATTGCTTTAACTGAACAATTATTTTTCCACGATATTGTTAAGCCAAATTCCTTTGCCGGTTAAAATCAGTCCGATAACGCTTTTTAATATATTTATCGCATTGCAGGCAAAAAACAGCGGCACTATCGAAATCTGAGTAAAACGGCTTAAGCAAAACGCCAGAGGGACAGATATAAGCCAAGTAAATCCGCTGTCGAACGTAAAAGTTAAAAACACTTTTCCGCCCGAACGCAAAGTGTTATACGACGCGTTTGCGATTGCGTCCACGGGAATTATGCACCCCGCGATTATTATGAGCGAAGTGGCAAGGCTGCGAATTTCGTCCGAAACGTTGTAAAGCCGCGGGAAAAACGGCGAAATAGCAACCGAAATAATTGCTATCGCGGCACAAATCATAACCGAAACGACGGTCATAGAGCGCGAAGCCTTTTTAGCTTCGTCGCGTTTGTTTTGCCCCAGCATTTGCCCTAAAAGTATGCAAATAGAAGTGCCCAGAGATATATTTACGACGTTAAGCGTGTTGGACAGGGTAGAAACTATATTTACGGCGGCGTAAGCGCTTAAGCCGCGTGTCGAATAACATTGGTTTATGGTCGTCATTCCGGCGGACCATAAAAATTCGTTAACGAAAAGAGTAATCGAAGTTTTTACGATGCCCCAAAAAACTTGTTTGGTAACGGCGGGTTTTACGTCGCGTTTTATAAATTCGTATTTTTTATTCGAATGAAGGCGCGAAATGAGCAAAATCGCTTCAAGGTAGCGCGAAATTACCGTTGCGATTGCCGCGCCGGTTACACCGAGTTCGGGTGCGCCGAATTTGCCGAATATCAATGTGTAGTTTAATATTAAGTTTACTACGACGGCGATTGCCGAAGCTATCATCGGGAAAACGGTATCCGCCGTTTCGCGCAACGTGCTTGCGTATGCTTGAGAAATTCCGAACGGAATAATTCCTATAAGTATTATCAAAATATACGTTTTGCCGTAATCTATAACCGCTTGTTTATCCGCGATCGAGCCTTCGCCTTCTACGAAAAGCCCTATTAAATTTTCGCCGAAAAAGTAAAAAATAGCCATACCTATCAGCGCGACGAGCGTGGCTACCGCGATTTTAAAAATCAGGGTGAACTTAATGCCCGAATGGTTGCGCGTGCCGAAAAATTGCGCCGTATATATGCCCGCACCGCCGACTGCTCCGTATAAACACAGTTGAAGTACGAAAAAGAGCTGGTTCGCGCTCGAAACGCCGTTCGTAGGCAATTCGCCCAAGCGCCCGACCATTATGTTGTCTAAAAGCCCCGAAAAATTTGTGATCGCGTTTTGAATAATTATGGGCAGAGCGGTCGTAAACAAAAGTGCGAACAGCGCCTTATTGCTTTTAAAAAAGTTAGAAATCGATTTAATCATCGGTAAAATCCTTTGCGTTTTGTTTTCGGTTATAAAAAATTCTTTTTAAATTATTTTTTTACGTAAAACACCTTGCCGAGATATTATATATCATAACGCGGTTAAAAGCAAGGCAAAAGTGCCGAAAAAACGGTTTTATTTGCTTAAGAATAAGTTTTTGCGCGAAAAAAACGTTTAAAAAATTACGTTTTTGCATATAAAACCTAAAAAACGCTTGCATTTTTTTTTCGGGTAATATATACTAGTTATGCGTGGAAACGATAACGCGTTTCGGGCGTTTCAATTTAATAGGCGTTAAGCCGAGATCTTGGAGGATTATCGAAGCGGTCATAACGAGGCGGTCTTGAAAACCGTTTGCCTTAGCGGGCACGGGGGTTCGAATCCCTCATCCTCCGCCATGGGAATCGCGTTTGAACACGCGGTTCCTTTGCTTTTATAGCGAAAACGGCAAAAAACACGAAAAACGGCAAAAAAACACTAAAAATCGTTAAAATCGTCGGTGAAAAAGTCCGTTAAAGTTTTATTCGTTCGCCGAAGTAGGCTCCGTTTAAAATCGGTTCCGTTTAAAATTGAGTGCCTTTCGAAATTTTAATGATAATTAAACGAATATGCGTGCAGATTTAGAACAAAAAATTCGCTTATTGCCTAAAAATCCGGGCGTTTACGTTATGCTTGACGCCGACGGAACGATAATTTACGTGGGCAAGGCAAAAAATTTAAAAAATCGCGTTACGCAGTATTTTTACGATAACGTAAAAACCGAAAAGGTTTCCGCGATGACTGCCAATATCGCAGATTTTTACTATATAATAACCAATTCAGAAGCGGACGCTTTATCGCTTGAAAACAATTTAATCAAGCAAAACAAGCCAAAATACAACATTCTTTTAAAAGACGATAAAACTTACCCCTATATTCGAATTAACGTAAAAGAAGACTTTCCTTATTTCGAGGTTGTAAGGCGCATAAAAAAGGACGGCGCGCGTTATTTCGGGCCGTTTATGTGCGGCATTAGCGCGAAAGACTTAATAGATACGCTTAATTTAACGTTCAAGCTTAGGTCTTGCAAACTTTCGATACGCGAAGGCGGGGGTAAAAAGCGCGAATGTTTGGAATATCACGTGGAAAGGTGCGCCGCGCCGTGTAACGGGCTTTGCACTAAGCAGCAATACGCCGAGCGCGTTAACGCAGCAATCGATTTTTTAAGCGGCAACGACGACGAAGCCGAAAACATTCTGCGCGAAAAAATGCAAAAGTTTTCGCAAAACGAGGAATTCGAGCTTGCTCTTTTGTATCGCGACAAAATTTCTACGCTAAAAAAAATAAGCGAAAAAAAGATAACTTCTTTAAACCGCTTTATTTCGTGCGACGTTATATCGATCGCAACGGATAACATTCATTCCGCCATAAACGTTTTGATAATGCGCGGCGGCAGAATGCAGGGCGGCAAGCATTTCGCGTTCGAGGACGGTTCGATAAGCGAAGGAGATTGTTTAGAAAGCTTTATAATGCGCTTTTACGACAAAAACAACTTTTTGCCCGACGAAATAATTTTAAATCGAGAAATCAAAAGCGCAGAAGCGTACGAAGAATATTTTAAAACTAATTTTGCAAAAAAGGTTCGCATATACGTGCCCAAGCAAGGCGTACGCAAACAGCTTTCGGACATGGCAGAGCTTAACGCGCGAGACTATTTGGAAAAAAGCGTAGATAAAATACGGCATAAAGACGATATGACCGTCAGCGCGTGCGAGCGTTTAAAAACGATTTTGTCGTTAAAAAAATATCCGCGGCGAATAGAATGTTACGATATATCTAACATTTCGGGCGTGGATAAAGTCGGTTCTATGGTCGTTTTTATAGACGGGGTTAAAAGTCCCGAAGATTATAGGCGTTTTCGCATAAAAACCGTTGAGGGAAGCGACGATTTTGCCTCTTTAAAAGAAGTTTTAACGCGTAGATTAGAACGCTTAAAAACGGACGACGAGCGTTTTCCCGCGCCCGATTTGGTTATAATCGACGGAGGCAAAGGGCAGCTTTCTGCGGTAAAACAGGTTTTTGACGAACTTGGTTTTAACGACGCCGAGCTTATATCGATAGCGAAAAAACAAGAAGAAATTTTCACTCTTCGTTCCGACGCACCTGTAATTTTAGAGCGCCGCGATTATTCGTTAAGGCTTTTGCAACGCTTGCGCGACGAGGCGCACCGCTTTGCGATAACTTATCATCGTTCCGCGCGGCAAAAGCGCAGTTTTCAAAGCGAGCTTGGCAAAATAGAGGGCTTAGGCAAAAAAAGAATAAACGATTTGCTCGAAAAATTCGGCAGCGTTGCGGATATCGCCGCCGCATCCGAAGACGAGTTGCGCGAAGTGGACGGAATAGGCGAAAAACAGGCGAAAATAATAGCCGAATATTTCAGCGAAAAAGGCTAAAACGGCGAGATTAAGGATTAATCTTCAATGGTTTAGGAGAAAAAAATGAGCAGATTATCTAAAAAAGCAGAAAAAGACACGTTAATAGTGAGCGTGAGCGAATTCGGCGAAAAGCTTTCGCTTGAGGTCGTTTTCGAAGGTCGCGGCGAAATTTCCATATCGTCGATAAGCGTATCGCGTCCGGGGTTGCAACTTGCGGGGTATTATAAGCATTTTGCAAACGACCGCGTCCAAGTTATAGGCAACGCCGAGCATGAATATTTGCGTTCGTTAAACGTTAACGCGCGAAAAAAAAGCTTAGATGATTTATTTAAAAGCGAAATTCCTTGCTTAATAATCTCGCGCGAGCTGGAAGTTATTCCCGAAATAATCGAAGCGGCGCGCGCGTATAATTGTCCTTTATTTCGCGCTAAGTCTATAACCACCGTTTTAATTCACGACATAATGCTTTATCTTAACGACATGCTTGCCCCGAACACCGTCGTTCACGGCGAACTTTTAGACGTTTCGGGCGTAGGGGTTTTAATCACGGGCGAAGCCGGCATAGGTAAAAGCGAAACGGCATTAGAGCTTATCACGCGCGGGCATCGCTTAGTCGCGGACGATTCCGTTCTCGTTAAAAACACGGGCGAGTTGCTCGTGGGTACTTGTCCCAATAAAATCAAGTATTTTATGGAAGTAAGGGGGCTTGGCATAATCAATGTCAAAACCATGTTCGGTTCGGGGGCTATTCGCCCGGAAAAAACGGTCGATTTAGTTGCTCAGCTCGTTCATTGGGACGAAAAACGCGAATACGACCGTTTGGGCGATGAAAAAAATTCGGCTAATATTTTGGGTGTGGAGGTTCCGAAGCATATTATTCCGGTAAGCCCGGGGCGCAATATTCCCGTAATAATCGAAACGGCGGCTAAAAAATTCAGGCTCGAAGAGCTAGG
>CAZNKA010000088.1:0-6144 GCA_964573495.1 uncultured Acidiphilium sp.
TTTTTCAATGAAGCGCGTCTGCGACGCGTGAAAAATGAAGTCGCAACTTCCCCGCTATGAAGCGTGCCTTCGCCTCACGAAAAGTTTTCCGCGCGCTTCGCTTCATATTTACACCTTCAAAAAAGCACGTGTTTTTTATCCGCTTCGGCAAAATTATAAAGAGCGGATTATTTATTCGTCGGTATTACGCCTATAACGGTTTGCCCCGTCGTAGGGAGCAATTTATTAGTGCAACCCAAATATTCGAAAGTATCGGTTTCTATTTTATATTCGAACACGACGGGGATAAGCTCGCCCGCCCCCAAAATATCGCATTCGGACTGCATAACCACAAATAACCTATTATTGAACGTAAGCATATACGAAAAAACGCCGCGCTTATACTGCCCCGTTATTTTATCGATTTTAGCCATATCGTCCGAGCGCGACAAAACGTAATCGTAATCGATTATCAAAACACTATTCTCGTTCGTCAATAAGTTTTTATATCTGCGCGAATCCGAAACGCGAACGACCTCGTATTTTTGCTCGTTTACAAACACGAAATCGCGATCGTTTTCCGTTCCGTCGAGATAAGCAGAAATATCCGCTACGCCGCAAATCAACTCGTTTTGTTCGATATCGATTAAATAGTAAGCGGATTTTTCCGCATGATAATTCGTTTGCTTAAAAATAAAATATCGATCGTTGGCATATAACGGATCCAAATATTTATCATCTATGCTAACGTTATAATAAACGACGGAAAGCGTGTTAAAATCGATATACCCTACTAAAAAATCCGCTTGCGAAAAATCTTCGGCGGCGTTATAACGCAACGCGTAATAAACGCAAGAGTTATCTACCCTTACCGATAAGCTGATTTTAGAAAGATTTTCTTCGGTAATTTCAATCGAACCAACGTCCGCACCGCTTGCAGAATCGCCTTCCGTGGCTGAGCCTTCTAAAGCTTCCGAGGCTTCGGAATCGGCAACTTCTAAAGTTCTGCCCGCAACGGCTTCGCCGTCCGTTATTTTTTTAACGATGAACTCGGCAAACTCCGTTTCTTCGTTATCGAGTATAAACGAGCTTCTCGTTATATAATAATACCCCTTTTGCCCTTCTAAAGCCAACAATTCTTTTTGGCGCGCGGATTTATCTTCGATATACGAACACGAAGAAAACATACACCCCGAACCGATTACCGAGCCGATTACAACTATCGACGATAAAATTTTAATTAAAAACTTTTTTTTCATATTTTATTCTCCCGACGCAGTTTTTATATTGGCATTTAATACCCTCGCGCCACCGAGGACGCTAAAACAAAAGAAAACAAAAACGCGCAAACGCATAATATAAACGCGACCGTTCCCGCGATTTTTAATTTTTTCGAGTTCGAATATTTAAAAATCATAGCGTTTATTGCGACCGAAAGGATCGCGAGAGCAATACAAACGTATAACAAAAAGGAAAATTGCTCCGCACGAACGTTTTCGAGCATATTGTACCGATAAGTAATTTTCTTAATTTCGCCGTATTGATCGGGCAAATACCCCACGCTTTTAAAAAACTTGATAAACCATAAAGGAACGGTGATTGCCGAAAGCAAAATTTTGCCGACGGTTAACGCAATTTTTTTATCGAATTTTACCATAAAATCCCCGCTTCGTTACGCCTGCATTATTATATCGATTGCTTTCGTTATGCTCTTAACTATATATTATACAGTCTTGCGCGAAAATAGCAATACAATTTACAAAAATGTGTGTAAATTTTGAAAACTTTAATAATTCAAGCAAAAAACATATTTCTCTCGATAAAAATATATCATGCTTTTAAAATTATGTCAATTAATTTACAGCAAAAAATCGCCCTTACCGAAATAAAGGCGATTTTCGTTTTTTTGTTTAAATAATTTTTCTTGTTTTTAAAAAATATTCGTATAAATATTAATTTAATCGCCGTCTTTGCGATAACTTGCGCATCTGGTGCAACCCGCCTCGCCGCAAGAAATGCAAACGCAATCTTTTTTACATTCGGCGCCGTTTTCGTTATAGCAGCAATCTCCGACGCTGCATGTTATTTTGTGTTTATCGTTTTGCATAATAAAAATACCTCCGTGCGAAAAATCGCTTTGCAAAATCGGCGAAACATGCTTTTTAAAAGATATTCGCCGCGTTTTTGCGTTACTCTTTTTATTATGCCCGATTTTTCGCCAAAAATTCACTTTTAAAACCGCTATTTCTATTGACTTTTTAATAGTAATAATTTAAACTTATATATACGCGCGTTTAGGGCTTAATCGGTAAGCGGTAACGTAAGCCTAATGCGATGCCGAAGCGCGCCCTTTAGAATTTTAAAAAATCAACTCTTTATAGTTTTATAAATTAATAAATACGGAGAAAATTATGAAAGTTATTTTACTTGCCGACGTTAAAGGCACCGGGAAAAAAGGTGAAATTAAAGAAGTAAGCGACGGATACGCACGTAACATGCTTATTAAAAAAGGGCTTGCCAAAGAAGCCACCGCGGTTGAAGTTAACAGCCTCAAAATCAAGCAAGAAGCCGAAGAATTTCACCGCCGCGAAGAACAAAAGCGCCTTATGGCAATAGCAGCCGCACTAAAAGGCAAAACCGTAACCTGCCGCGTTAAAGCGGGCGAAAAAGGCAAGGTTTTCGGCAGCGTTACTTCGCAAGAAATAGCATCCGCGTTAAACCAAGAAGGCTATGACGTAGATAAAAAAATGATTATTTTAAACGAGAGCATTAAAAACGTCGGCTCTTACGACGTAGAGATAAGGCTTGCTGCCGGAATTACGGCTAAAATTAAGCTCGCCGTAGAAAGTCTTTAATAAAACCATAATTTTAAACGTTTAAAAATCAACTGTTTATCGGAACACTAAAAACTACGCTTTATAAGCGAACGGGAGATCGTGATGGAAGAAAAAGAAAGCCTACTTAAAAACGAGCCGCTAATCGAAAACGAAACGGTTGAAGTACCCGTTTCGGAAGACGAAAAAATTCGTTTGGACGCCGAAGCCGCCGAAGCCGACCGCGAACTCGAAAAAATTTCCGCGGCGGAACAAACACCATTAAAAACAAAATCCGTAGGCAAAAAATGGGGGCTTATGGCGCTTTTCGTATGCGTTAACGTAGCCGCTATTTTGGGCACCGCCATTTTGGAATTTACCGGAGACAACGCCCCCGTTCACATTTCCGAAGTGTGGAGCACTTACGTAGAAAACAGAATTTGGCTGTACGGATTGTTTGCCGTATTCGCGCTTTCGATGGTTTTTAACGCTTTAAAGCGCTACACTCTGTTTAAAAGCACGCTAAAAAAGCGCATGCCGCTTATAAGCCTTAATTCCACGATAGTTTGCCGCTATTACGATTCGATAACCCCCTTAGGCAGCGGCGGGCAACCCTTCGAAATTTATTACTTACGCAAAAAAGGCGTGCCCGTAGGCGTAGCTTCGGGCGTACCGATCACCTCTTATTGTTTAGACAGAATCGCCTTCGTAATCGTAGCTCTGGGCTCGGTTTTATGGCAAGGTTTCGGCGACGTAAGCACGATCATTAAAATATTATTCGTGTTGGGAATAATAGTTAACGCGTTTATTCCGTTTGCCATATTGTTTTTTACGATAATGCCGAAAGTGGCGCACTCGTTAGCGAAAGCGGTCGCTAAAATCGGGCACTTTTTGCATCTTATAAAAGACGAAGAAGAATTTTACAAAAAAACCGCGGGCAGCATTTTAGAATACGCCGAATGTTTAAAATACTTTATGCATAAATCGTTTTGGCGTTTTATGCTCGGTTGCGTATTTTCGGTTTTATCGCTTACCGCGCTTTATTCTTGCCCCTACTTTATTTTGCGCATGAACGGCGTGAGTAACGTTTCTTGGATAAAAATCCTTTCTCTTACCTCCATTTGCTATGTTTCGGTAGCGTTACTCCCCACCCCGGGCAACTCGGGCGGCGCGGAATTTTCATTCCGCTCTATTTTTGCGGGCTACCTAAAAGGCGGCGTATTGCTTTGGGGCATGATTTTATGGAGATTGGTCAGCTATTACTTATATATACTTTGCGGTTGCGTTTTATTCTTATTCCAGCAATTGTTTAAACTTACGAAGCGAGGTAAACGCGAACAAGAAGAAATCACCGCCGCTTTAAAGCGCGAAAAAGAGCGCCGTGCCGCCGAATACGCAGTGCTTTACGGCAATAACAAACAAAAAGAGGAAGAAGAGTTATCTATTCCCACCCCGAATATTTCCGACGACGACGCGCAAATTTTAACCGAAACGACAATCGAACCCTTGCACGAAACCGAAACTTTGGGCTCGCACACCGACCGGGAAGGCGCTACCGAGTTTGCGGAATTTACCGCCGTTATCAGCGGAGAAGAAATGGATATAACTAACGAAGATAACACTGCCGACGGAGCGAACGAAAGCGATTCCGATGCCGAAGCCTGCGCCTG
Source organism: uncultured Acidiphilium sp. (assembly GCA_964573495.1). Lineage (GTDB taxonomy): Bacteria > Bacillota > Clostridia > Christensenellales > Borkfalkiaceae > HGM11416. Next base: position 4,463 of record CAZNKA010000088.1, read on the forward strand.
CAGCGAATTAAGCGGCGAATCCGTTGATGAAAACGCTGCTTTAGAAGCAGCCGAAAACGCCGAACTTAACGAAGACGGCGAAAGTAGCGAATTAAGCGGCGGCGACGCAAACGAAGAAGGCTCTTATGAATAAGTGCTTATTTTTAGACCGCGACGGCACGATCATCGATTTTGCAAGCGGATACAACTTCGAGCCGGAAAAGGTTAAATTAATTAAAGGCGCGGGTGAATTTGTTAAAAAATTCCGCGACGCGGGCTATAAAATCGTTTTTATAACCAATCAAGGCGGCATAGCAAAAGGCGTTTATTCCGAAAGCGACGTTTACGCCGTTAACGATAAAATAAACGAGCTTTTATCCCCTTTCGGCGCTAAAATCGACGACTTATTCTTCTGCCCGCACGACGAAAACGGAATTATCGAAAAATACAGAATGCGCTGTTCTTGCAGAAAGCCCGAGCCTTTGCTTTTGCTTAACGCAATTAAAAAACACGAAGCCGACGTGCAAAAAAGTCTTTTCGTCGGGGATAATTACACCGATCGCTTGTGCGCCGAAAAGGCAGGAGTAAGATTTTATCCGCTAGAGTTTAGGCACGTGATAAGCACTTCGCACGGATTTAGAACGGTGATAAACGAATACACTCCAGAACTTATTAATAAAATATTCGATTTTAGCGAAAACGCCCTATAAAAATAGAGCGTTTTTTGTATTCTTAAGCATAAATCGAAATACTTTTTACGGTTTTTTCATTTTTGCATATATTTTATTTGCAAAAGTTTCAATTTTGTGATAATATAAAATCGCTAAGTAAATTGATAATTTAGGGGTGGTACCGTTTTTTTATTAAAACGGTTGCACGCCTTTTTTTGTGTGTTTTTGCATTTTTTAAGATTTAACTATCTAAATTACTTGAATTATGCCACGCATACGATTCGGCTTATTTTACGCACTCCGATTGCAAGGCTCGTTAAAAAAATCATTTTTGTAACTTTATAAGGAGACTTGCACTATGAAAAAAAGAATTCTTTTCATCACCCTAGCCTTAGCGTTTACGCTATCGCTTTCTTTTGCAGCAGGTTGCAGAATTATCGAAACGCCGCAAACCGACTGCAAACACAAAAACTATAGCGATTGGGACGTTACCGTTGCCCCCACTTGCACTAGCAAAGGTACTAAAACACGCACTTGCGCCGATTGCGGCAAAGTGCAAACAGAATCGGTTGATGAAATTAAGCACTTATTCTCTTCCGATGGTTATTATTGCGCTTACGGTTGCGGAGCTATCGACGGTGTTAACAACGCTACCGAAGGCGTCTATGAAGTTTATAACGCTAAGGGTTGGTCTTGGGTTACTAAAAATGCAGACTTAACGACCTGCCATAAAATTGTTTTAACCAAAGATATCGATATGGCAAACGTCGACTATACTCCTTGGAATATAGTCCTTCCCGAAGGCGCCACCTTAGAAATAGACGGTCAAGGTCATACCATTAAAAACCTTACCGTTAGCACTGCCGAAGCTGAAGCCGGCGCGAAATATGCTTACGCATCTTTAATCGGTAAGGTTGACTCGGCACACCATAACGAAACAGAAATAGGCACACTTAAAGTTATCGGCTTAAAAATGAATAACGTTACTGTAACTAACAGTACTTCGGTAACCATAAGCCCTGCTGCGGCTTT
>CAZNKA010000089.1:0-6096 GCA_964573495.1 uncultured Acidiphilium sp.
AGCTTGCTTGCAAGGGCTTTTTCACGCCGTATTGCAACGAACGGCTGTTATTTGCCTTTTAGCAAATAACAAAAGCGACAGCGACGCAAAAATTTATTTTTGCAAGCCGTGTAATGTTATTTTAAAATTATTTTTCACAAACAAAAGCCGAAAAATTTTCACACGTATAAAAATTAACCCGGCGCGACGAAATCGAAATTGATTTTACCGCTAAAAATATCCGCCGAAACGAGCTTGACCAAAACGCTTTTTCCTATCGAAAAGCTTAATTTTTTGCTTTTTAACAAGCAAGTTTTTTGATCGTAAATATATTCTCCGCGCGGCAAATTCTCCAAACGAACCAAACCCTCGACGGTGTTTTCGAGCCGAACGAAAAAACCGAACGAATTAACCCCGCTTATAATTCCTTCGAAAAAATCACCCAAAAACCGCGACATAAACGCGCAAACGTAAACGTCGCAAACGGCGCGTTCGATTTTTTCCGCGCTTTTTTCAAGCTCAGAAGACCGTTCGGCAACATTATAAGCAGCCGCCCCGCAACTTTCGATTTGCTCGACGTTGCCGCAAAGCGAAGCTTTTAAAACTCGGTGAACGAACAAGTCGGGATAACGGCGAATGGGCGACGTGAAATGGCAATAAAATTTTTCGTTTAAACCGAAATGTCCCGTTTCGCCAGGCGAATATTTAGCCTTTTGCATGGCGCGCAGCATTGCGTCGGTTGCTATTAATTCCAGCTCGCTTCTTTCACATGCGCGATTTAACGCGTTTTGGAGCTGTGCCGGAAAAACTTTTTCTCCGCGCCATTCCGCTTTTATGCCCAACGCTTTAAAAAATTCGGATAGCGTTTCTAGTTTTTCGACAGACGGATTTTCATGCACGCGATAAACGCAAGGAAGCTCTAAATAATATAAATACTCCGCCACGGCGACATTCGCCGCAATCATAAATTCTTCGATTAATTTTTCGCTTTCAAACTGAACCCTTCCGTCAACCAAAATTTCGCCGTTTTCGGCGGTAACGCGGGTTTCGGCTACGGCTAAATCGAGGCATCCCGAATTTTTCCTTCTTTCGTACAGTTTATCTTTGAGCTCGCGCGCGGCACAAAGCTCGTTTTTTAACGATTTTAACTCTTCTGCCGCGTTTTCTTCCCCATCGAAAAAAGCCTGAACTTTTTTATACGTTAAGCGCGCGTTAGAACGAATAATCGACCTATAAAACGACTTTTCTTTTAAAACGCCATCTTTATCGTAATCCAGGCGAACGGTTAACGCAAGCCTTTTTTCGCTCGGGTTAAGAGAGCATAATCCGTTACTTAATTTTTCGGGAAGCATGGGGATAACCCTATCAGGCAAATATATACTGCACCCGCGCGACAACGCAGCTTTATCGAGGGCACTACCCGCTTTCACGTAATGAGAAACGTCTGCAATATGAACGTAAAGTTCGAACCCGACGTTTTTTCCGCGCGTTTTTTTAATCGAAATCGCGTCGTCGAAATCGCGCGAGTCGTCGCCGTCGATAGTAAAAGTTTTAAGCCGCGTAAAATCCGTTCTACCTATAAAATCGGCTTTTTGCGGCTCGTTCGGAAGGCTAGCCGCTTCGGCTACAGCATCGCCGCCGAAAGTTTCGGGCGCGCCGTTAGATAATAGTATACATTCTTCCCGCACTTTATAATCGCGCCCGTTGCCCAAAATTTTTAAAATCTTTGCTTGAGGATTTTTACCTATAGGATAAGCGACGATTTCGCAAAGCACGGCAATTCCGTTTTTAATTTCGGCGTTTTTTAGCTTTAAATCGCGAGTTCCTATGACGGTTAAATCACTGCCGAAAGCCACGTCGTCCGGACAAATGACCATACCGAAACGAGTAATACGACAACTGCCCGTAAGAGTGCGAACGCCGCGCTCTAGTATCTGAACGACCTCGCAGCCGTCGCCTCTGCCTACATTTTCGGGCAATTTGCGAACTAAAACGCGGTCGCCTTGATAAACGCCTTTCAACCTATTCGGCGTTAAAAATAAATCTGACGGGCAATCTTGAGCGTTATCCGCAATAAAAAAGCCGAAACCGCGCTCGTTGCGCCGCACTGCTCCCTTGATAAGCCCTGCCTTTTTAGGCAATGCGAATTTGCCGTTTATATAAACGAGTTCGCCTCTTTTTAAAAGCGTTTTTAGCGCAGACGCAAGAATTTCTTTGGAAAGCTTATTGCACGCGCCGAATTCGTTTTGAATTGTTTTTTCGGTTATATAAACCTTGTTCTGACTTTCGAAAAAAACGATAACGTTTTTCGAGAGTTTTTTAAAATCGCAATTACTCATAATTTCCGTAACCAATTTCAAATAATATTTAGCGCGAGATAAAACTAAAAACGAGCAAAAAAAAACGGCTTTTTTTCAAGCCGCTTTATTTTTTTACTTATAAAATCTTTCGATGATATAAAAAGCTATCAAAAGCACCGTCATAACGACGATACAAATAACCGTGAGCTTTTTAAGCTTGCTTTCTACGGTTTTAGACTTGTTTTTGCCGTAGAACGTATCGGACGAGCCGCCCAACGCGCTTACGCCGTTAGAATTGCCCGATTGCATCATAACGACTATCGTTATAAAAATAGCGCAAAGCACGGACAAAATTACGCAAGCCAAGCTAAGCCCGAAGTAAATACCATATTCAAATAACAAATTTGCTAAAACTGCTTCCATATCAAACTCCCACGCAAAAAAACGCAAAGGCTTTTTCTTTTTGAATTTCTACCCGACAAGTATAACATATATCGGATATTTTTACAAGCGTTTTTTTACGATAATTTTATTTTTTTTACCGCAACACGAAACTTTTTTTATTAATCGCGCGATGTTTTTGCGAATTTTTACCGAACTTGCAAAAACTTAACGCAAGATTCGCACTAAAAATCGTTTTACGATAAATTATTTTTCGATAAGCGAAGTTCCGGTCATTTCTGCAGGAATTTCTTCGCCCATAACCTCTAAAAGCGTGGGCGCGATATCCGCGAGTATTCCGTTTTTAAGCTTAACGTTTTTATACTTTTCGCTAACGAGAATAAAGGGAACCAAATTAGTCGTGTGGGCGGTGAAAGGCTTTCCGTTTTCGTCTACCATTTTATCGGCGTTGCCGTGGTCTGCAGTTATCAAAGAGCTACCGCCTTTTTTAAGCACTGCGGAAACGATTTTATCCATACACGTTTCGACCGTTTGAACCGCTTTAACGGCTGCTTCGAACACGCCGGTGTGCCCTACCATGTCGCAGTTGGCGTAGTTTAAAACGATTACGTCGTATTTATCGGAATCGATTGCGGTTAAAACCTTGTCCGTCACCTCTAACGCGCTCATTTCGGGTTTTAAATCGTAAGTTGCCACCTTGGGCGAAGGAATTAAAATTCTATCTTCGAGCGAGGTGGGCGCTTCGACGCTGCCGTTGAAAAAGAAAGTTACGTGCGCGTATTTTTCGGTTTCGGCAATTTTTAAATGCTTATGACCCTTTTTAGAAAGATATTCGCTTAAAGTGTTTTGATAATGTGGCTTTTTGAACGCTACTTTGACGTGCGAAAAAGTTGCGTCGTATTCCGTAAAGCAAACGTAGTCCGGGCTTAAATAACCGCCTTTACGCTCGAATCCGTCGAATTCGGGTTCGGTAAACGCACGGGTTATCTCACGCGCGCGGTCGGGGCGGAAATTGAAAAAGATTATTCCGTCGCTCTTTTCGATAAGACCTATAGGCGCGCCGTTTTTGCAAATTTTTACGGGAACTATAAACTCGTCGGTTACGCCGCTTTCATAGCTTTTTTCGATAGCTTCGGCTGCGTTATCGGCTAAAACGCCCGCGCCCAAAGTTAAGGCGTCGTAAGCTTTTTCAACTCTATCCCAACGATTATCTCTGTCCATTGCGTAGTATCTACCCGCAACGGTCGCTATTTCGCCTACGCCGATTTTATCGATTTCGGCTTGAAGCTCTTTAACGAAAGAAGCACCGCTCGTGGGCGAAACGTCGCGCCCGTCCATAAAGCAATGAACGAAAACCTTTTTAAGTCCGCGTTCTTTTGCCATTTTTAAAAGCGCGAAAAGGTGCTCTTTATGGCTGTGAACGCCGCCGTCGGACAAAAGCCCGTAAAGGTGCAGGTTCTTGCCGCCGTTAAGCGCGTTATCCATAACCGAAACGAGTTCTTCGTTAGCGAAAAATTCGCCCGTTTTTATTTCGTAACTGATGCGCGAAAGCTCTTGGCGGATTATTCTGCCCGCGCCTATGTTAAGATGCCCTACCTCGCTGTTGCCCATTTGCCCTGCGGGAAGCCCTACGTCTTCGCCGCTGGCTCCTAGCGTACAGTGCGGATACTCGCTTTGAAGTTTTTTAATAACTCCCGCATCGGCAGCAGTTATTGCGTTGCCGTCCTTTTGCGGATTTATTCCGTATCCGTCCATTATGAACAGACACACGGGTTTATTGCTCATTTTTTAACCTCCGTCGGTCAAATTATTCGTAGTGAATTTATAATATTATTTGTTATAGTTTACGATAGCCGCAAAATCGGGGGCTTTAAGCGAAGCTCCGCCGATAAGACCGCCGTCGATTTCGCTCATAGCCATAAGCTCTTTGCAGTTGGAAGGTTTCATGGATCCGCCGTATTGAATGCGAACTTTAGCCGCGCAATTCGGGCAGAAATTTTCGGCTAAAGTTTTGCGGATAAAGCCGATGGTTTCGTTAGCTTGTTCGCTCGTGGCGGTTTTTCCCGTGCCGATAGCCCAAACGGGTTCGTATGCGATAACGAGTTTAGATAAATCGTCGATACCCTTCAAACCGTTTAAAAGCTGACGAGTTAAAACGTCTTCGGTTTTGCCACCTTCGCGTTCTTCTAAAGTTTCGCCTACGCAAACGATGGGAATAAGACCTTTGGAAAGAGCGGCAAGCGTTCTTTTATTAACGGTTTCGTCGGTTTCGGCAAAATATTGGCGGCGTTCGCTATGACCTATAACTACGTATTCTACGCCGAGGTCCTTAAGCATATCCGCAGAAATTTCGCCGGTGTATGCGCCGCTTTCGGCAAAATGCACGTTTTGCGCGCCGAGGTGAATATTGCTACCCTTTATCGCCTGACCTACCGCGTAAATATCGGTTGCGGGAACGCATACCACTACGTCGCAATCAGCTTGATCAACCAAAGGTTTAAGTTCTTCGACTAAAGCTACGCCTTCGCTGGGCGTTTTGTTCATTTTCCAGTTACCTGCTATAATGGGTTTTCTCATAATGTTTTACTCCTTGCTTGTTTATATCCGAATTAATTTAATGATTTTTATCGTTTAGGATAATCGTAAAGCGGCAAAAAGCCTTCCTGCCGAAAATGCGGCGGAAGGACTTTTTATAGCCGTTATATCGCTATATTTTAACAGCCTTAGTTTTTATCGTTAAGACATTCGATTCCGGGAAGTTTTTTACCTTCGAACAATTCGAGAGAGGCACCGCCGCCCGTGGAAATATGCGTCATTTTATCGGCAAAACCGAGTTGAGCTACGGCAGCCGCACTGTCGCCCCCGCCGATGATGGTGGTTGCTCCGCTCGCTTCAGCCAACGCTTTGGCTACGGACATGGTGCCCTTTGCGAGCGTGGGATTTTCGAATACACCCATAGGTCCGTTCCAAATAACCGTTTTCGCGTTTGCAACGGCTTCGGCGTAAAGCTTGGCGGTTTCGGGCCCGATGTCGGCAGATTCCATGTCTTTATCGAATTCGCCTACCTTGCGAACGTAAGTTTCGACGGGAGCGTCGATAGGATCGGGGAAGTTTTTAATTTGAACGCCGTCTACGGGAAGAAGAAGCTTCTTGCCCGCAGCTGCGGCTTTAGCCATCATTTCTTTGCAATAGTCTATCTTGCTGTCGTCGACCAAAGAAAGACCTACTTCATAACCTTGAGCCTTAAGGAAGGTGTAAGCCATTCCGCCGCCGATTATTAAAGTATCGCATTTTTCTAAAAGATTGGAAATAACGTTTAACTTATCCGCAACCTTAGCGCCGCCCAAAACAGCTACGAAGGGGCGAACGGGATGCTCTAACGCGTCTGCCATAACGGAAAGTTCTCTCTCGATTA